>JAICXU010000739.1 GCA_025934595.1 Polyangiaceae bacterium
AGCACCAGATATCCAGTCTTCGAGATCGCGACCTCGGGCGCGCCGGCCGCCGCCGTTCCGCCCTTGAACGCGAGCAGCGTGAAGTCGCCGTCTTCGGTGCCATCGTATTTCGCGTTCGGGCCATCGAGCAGCGTGGCCCGCGCGTGCGCGAGGTCGGTGACGCGAACGGCGACTGCCCACCCGATGTCATTCGGACCGCGAGCGACCGCTGCCGCATATGAAGGGGACGCACCGTCGATGTTGGGACCGATGGCGGGATCGATGGATCCGAACGAAGACACGAGACCTCCGAGCGACATCGGCATCAGCGCCACGAATCCGCCGATCCCCCGCTGCATGCGGCCCCAAAAGGAATCCGGATTTTCGACCGTGAGCTCGCCGAGCAGCGACGCGGGCGGAGGCACCGGGGCTTCGACCACGGGCGCGCCTTCTCCCGAGCTTTTGTGCGAGCAGCTCGAGCATGCCGCGAGCATCGAGCTCGCGACGACGAAGGGCAGGACGACTGTGGAGCGCATCACGGCGCCACTTTAGAACGTCACGTTTCGAACGTCACGACGCGCAGCGAACGCCTTTTGCGTCTTTCACGCATTTCGAAAATCCCATCGCCTTGCAGAAGTAGCTTCGGCTCTTGCCGTCGCTGCAATACGTGATGGTGGCGCCGTTGCACGACGCGGCGCTCGACGAGTCGCATTTTCCCGAATCTGGCGCTGGTGCATAACAAGCGCCGACTTGCGTGGCGCCGGGCGTAGCGTTGCATTGCAGACCGGACGCGCCGCAATCGACACGCGTCTCGTGCCCGTTGAAGCATCCGACGGCGACGTTGCCTTCGCATCGCTTCGATCCTGCGGCGCATGCTTTGCCTTGCGTCGCGCATCCCGGCGTGCCGTCCGCTTGCGTGGCGCACCTCAAACCGAATGCGGCGCAGTCGAGCGAGGCGAGGCGACCTTTTTCGCATTTCAAGATGCGCTTGCCGGAGGCGGAGCATGCGGCGGGCGCGCCTTCTTTCACGTCGGCGGGACACGCGCCGAGCGTGCAGAGCGCTTCGCCTTCACGCACCGCGCACTGCTCGCCGCCGCGCGGGCAGTCGCGAACGGCGAGAACTTTTTCGTGGTAGCAGCTGATCGCGCGACCATCGCTGTCGCAAAATCCCGCCGCCGAATTTTTTCCTCGACCCACGCACGTGTCGGCTTTTGCGCCGCGCATCGCGCACGTGCGAAGCGCGCTGCAGGAGTTCGCGCGAAGGCCGCATTCGCGGAGCGTCAGCGAAAAATTCACCGCCGACGTCGAGCTCATCTCCGCGTGCATTTGCTTCACGCAGCTCGCGAAGTCGTGCGGCAAGAACGACGGCGGCAGCGGGAGGCTGTCGCACGACGTGAGAAGCGCGCACATCTGCTCGATGTCGTCGATGACGGGAGGCGTCACCGTCGTCGTGTCCGGCGTCGTGGATGCGGCCGGCACCGGGGTGGCGGGCGCGCCCTCGGCATCCGGAGACTCGGCAAGGACGACGGCTCCGAGCACGGCGATCGAAAAAATCGCCGGAAGGACGCGAAAAAGGCCCTTTTTTTGGCGCAGCCCGTGGCGCGAGCCAAGCAAACGCCGCTCCATCGCCGGATAGACGCTTTTCGGCGGGCCGTTATTCTCCGAGCCTCGAAAAGCTCTCGCCGCCATGAGGCGGGAGCCTACACCCCTGAAAGGAGTCGGTAGAAGTTTCGCCCCAAATAGAGATAAGGTGCGAGTTCATCATGCTGGACGACGTTCAAAAAGACCTCGTCAGCGCCATCGGCAAGGCGCACGAGGTGCTCAAACGAGAGCTCGCGAAGCTCCGCGCGGGGCGAGCGAACACGTCCCTCCTCGAAAATATTCGGGTCGACTACTACGGCACGATGACGCCGCTCGCGCAGATGGCGAACATCTCGGTTCCCGAGCCGCGGCTCATCACGGTGAAGCCGTGGGACAAGAGCCAGATCAAGCCGGTCGAAAAAGCGATTCGCGAGTCCGATCTCGGCCTCAATCCGCAGCCCGACGGCGACATCATTCGCGTGCCGCTCCCGCCCCTCACCGAAGAGCGCCGCAAGGAGTTCGTGAAAGTGGCGCGCAAATATGGCGAGGAGTGCAAGGTCACCATCCGTAAAGCCCGCCACGACGCGCTCGACATGTTGAAAGAGCTCGACGAGGGCGGCGAGGCCAGCGCGGACGACGTCGATCGCGCGAAAAAGAAGGCCGAAGACACGATCACCGACGGCGTAAAACAGGTCGACACGATGATCTCGTCCAAAGAGAAGGACATCCTTGAGGTCTAGGATGGCGCCTCTGCCGCGGAAGACGGCTGTCCTTGACACCTACCAAGCGTCGATGAAACGCTGGTCGGTCTCGGAGGATTGCGTCCCTTGAGGCGAGCGATAGCAGCCGGCCTGAGCGACGTAGGGCTCCAGCGCGAGCACAACGAAGACTCGTTCGTCGTGCTCAAGGAGTACGACCTCTTCGTCGTGGCCGACGGCATGGGCGGACATCGCGCCGGCGATGTCGCGAGCAAGCTCGCCACCGAGACCATCAGCGAATTTTTCAAGTCGACGGCGAACGACGACGTCACGTGGCCCTTCCACTTCGACACGAATTTGTCGGAAGAAGAAAACCGGTTGCTCACCGGCATTCGCGTCGCAAACCGCCAAATTTTCGAGCGATCG
>JAICXU010001077.1 GCA_025934595.1 Polyangiaceae bacterium
TCGACGCGCTCGATCGTGAGCGTCGTCTTGGCCTCGATCGTCTTCGCGCGAAGATCGAGATCGGCATCGAGCGCGAGGTGTCGGATGGCGAACGGTCGGTCGCGCTCGTAATTGCGCGGGCTACCACCGAATGCGAAAGGACGCGTGCTCGCCGATTCGGCTTCTACGGAGAGCGAGTGGGCGAAACCGCATCCGCAACGTGCGTGGACTCTGTGCTCGACGGGCATGGGGCCCGAAAGAGTGCCCGAACTCCATCGGCTACGTCAAAGCCTGCTTCTTCGGGCCGAAACGCGGCTATTGCGCGGCGACGTCGACCGTCGCGTTGTGGCACGTCGGATCGCAATCCGGGCCGTTCGGTTGCGACGTCTGCGGATACGTCACGGTGCGGGTTGCGTCGACGATCGTCGACTTGTCCGCGCCGATGATCGACACGCGATACGTGTCGCCGGACGTGTGGATCTGCGTCGCGGGATTCGACGTGTCTTCGCCGTAATGGAAGGTGACGGTACCGCCCGTGACGTCGGCCGTTTGGATGCCCACGTCGCCGTTCAAGACGATGTGCGAGTCGTCCGCGGATGCTCCGCCCTCGCCTCCCCCGGCGGTGCCGCTCGAGCATTTGCCGTTCAAACAGATGGCGAACGTCGCGCCGGCGAGAGATGCGGTGGCTGCGGGATGCGTCGTGATGCTCGCCCCCGATTGACAGCCGACGAGCGTGCACGATTTCGTGCTGCACGCGGTGGTCGACATCGCCGTGGCCGACGCGACCGCTGCGAAACACAAAAAAGAAAAGACGCGAAAGCCCCTCATGCGAGAGAGACTAGCGCGTCTTCACGCTCGGCTCTATCGACCCAGGGCTTCCGCGCGATTGACGATGCGAGGCGTGAGGAAAATCACGAGCTCGTTCCGCGAATCGCTCGCTCTGCGGCGCTGGAAGAGAACGCCGAGGATCGGAATGTCGCCGAAGAACGGCACTTGATCGAGATTTCGGCCGGTATTTCGCGTGTAGATTCCACCGATCACCGCGGTGTGGCCGTCCATCACGAGCAGATCGGTCTCCGCTTCACGCTTCAAGATCGTCGGATCACCACGAGCCGACGTGTGCGTGAAGTCGGGCTCGTCGCGATTCAGCTTTACGTGCATCGCGACCGATCCTTCGGCGGTGACGTGCGGCTTCACGAGGAGCTGCAGCTTCGCTTCTTGGAACGTCGTCTGGACGCCTTGCGCGGAGACTTGCGAGAACGGAAGCAACGTTCCCTGATTGATGCGCGCCTCGCGATTGTCGAGCGTCAAGATGCGCGGTGAAGAAACGATGCGCACGAGGCCTTCGGATTCTGCCGCGCTCAAACGCAAACCGAGATTGATGTTGTTGTCGATCGAACCGAACGTGAGGCCGAGCGCGCCGCCTTGCCCCGTGCCCGTCGTCGCCGGCAAGTTCACCGCGAAATTCGGGTTCGTGATCGTGCGCTGGAACGGCGAGAGACCTGCCGTGGGCGTCTGGTTGTCGTAGTTACCGCCAGTCACGCCGACGTTCGCGGGAAACGCCACGCCGGTGGGATTGCCCGTCGCCTGCGAGAACGTCGTGTCGCCACCCCACTGGATACCGACGTCGCGCGAGTACTCGCTCGTCGCCTCGACGATGCGCGCTTCGATGAGCACCTGAGGCGTCTGCGTATCGAGTGACCGCACGA
>JAICXU010000115.1 GCA_025934595.1 Polyangiaceae bacterium
CGTCTCGCCTTCGCGCCGAATCGTCACGCTCGACTATTTGGGCTTCGGTCTCTCCGACAAACCCGTCGAGTACGGATACTCGATCTTCGACCACGCCGATGCCGTCGCCGCCGTGATGCGCGAGGCGAAGATCGAGCGCGCGCACGTCTTCGCGCACGATCTCGGAACGAGCGTCGCCACCGAGCTCTGCGCGCGGCACGAGCGGCGCCTTCTTCCGTTCGACATCGCGAGCCTCACGCTCATGAACGGCAGCGTGCACGTCGAGATGGCGGATCTCACGTTCGGTCAGCTCGCGCTCCGTTCGCCGCTCGGCCCGCTGTTCGCGAGGCTCAACACGGCGAAGAGCTTCAAGATACAAATGAGCCGCATTTTCGGCCGGCCCGTGAGCGATCGCGATCTCGACGACATGTGGAGCCTCCTCTCGCGCGCCGACGGAACGTCGCGCTTGCCACAGATCATTCGTTACATCGAGGAGCGCACGCGCTTTCGTCGCCGATGGATCGGCGCGCTCGAGCGACTCGATCGGCCGGCGCACGTCGCGTGGGGACGGCTCGATCCCGTCGCCGTCATCGCCATCGCGCGTCAGCTCGCGGGAGAGATTCCGAAATGCGAGCTCTCGATCTGGGACGATCTCGGGCACTACCCGCAGGTTGAGGCGCCCGACGTGGTCGCGAAAACCGTCACTGCCTTCTGGGACAAGATCGACGGGGACAAGGTGGAACTCTGACGACGCTCAGAGCTCGTCGTCGGCGAACGCGAGCACGTCTCGGATTTGCGTCGTTCCGCACGCGAGCGCGACGAGCCGGTCGAATCCAATCGCGTTGCCGGCGCTCGGCGGAACGCTCGCGAGGGCGGCGAGGAACTTTTCGTCGATGGGATAGAGCGGCAAGTTTCGTTTGGCTCGCTCGTCGCGATCGTGCTCGAAGCGCGCGCGTTGCTCCTCTGGATCGGTGAGCTCGCCGAATCCGTTGCACAGCTCGACGCCCGCGACGTAGAGCTCGAACCGCTCTGCGACGCGCGGATCGCTCGGTTTTTTCCGGGCGAGCGACGCCTGCGAGGCCGGATATTCGGTCAAGAAGATCGCGTGATCGAGCTTCGCGAGCGCCGGCTCGACCTCGTCGATCAAGATGCGGAAAAATCGCTCCTCGTCGTCGGCAGCGAGCCGCAACGTTTCTTCCGGCGTCGTCTTCGCGAATCGCTCGTAGGCGTCGCACACCGTCATCCGCGCAAAGGGCGCGCGCGTCGAGATGGATCGACCTGCGATTTGCGCTTCGCCGCCCGTGAGCCGCTCGACGAGCTCCGCGGTGTCTTTCATGATCGCCTCGACGCTCGCGTTCGCGCGATAAAATTCGCAGATCGTGAACTCCGGATTGTGACGCTCGCCGAGCTCACCCCGCCGGAACGCTTTGCAGATTTGGAAAATCTTCGCGTGACCCTCGGCGAGGAGCCGCTTCATTTGATACTCGGGCGACGTGATGAGATAGCGCGCTGACTTCGCGCGTGGATCGACGAGCTCGAACGCGTCGAGATGAAGCTCCATGCCGGGCGAGGGGACCGCGAGCGGCGTGTCGACCTCCAAAAATCCTCGCTCTTCGAAGAACGCGCGCGTCTCTTTCGTGAGCGCCGCGCGACGCTCGAGGAGCTTCATTTTTCGCGCGATCGCGGCGTGAGCCCGCGCAGCAGAATGTCCGCGACCTGGCTCGCGGCGCGGACGAGCGCGCCTTCTTCCGCGCGGCCGAGCGCCCATGTGAACGTGACGCCGTCGAGCGCGCCGAACGTCGCGCGCGCGACCAACCCCGGCGAGACGTCCGTGCGGAACTCGCCCGCCGCTTGTCCTTCCGCGACGACGCGCGCGATGGCGTCGAGGTACGCGGAGAATTTCGGCGTCGCATATTCCTTCAAGAGCCGCGACGACTGGCGAACGATGACGGTGATGACCTCGGCGAGATCGCGCTCGCCTTCGAGGAGGCCGAGCTGCACCTCGATCACGCGCCGCAGCTTGTCTTTCGCGCTCGCGATCTTTCCGAGATCGTTTTGCATGAAGCCGAGCAGCTTGTCGACGCGGTCTTCGAACAACGAAACGAGCAGATGCTCTTTAGATGTAAAATACAAATAAATCGTGCCGTCCGCGACGCCCGCCGCCTTCGCGACGTCGCTCACGCGTGCGTCGAAGAAGCCGCTCTTCGCGAAGACGCGCACGGCGGCCGCGAGAATGCGCTCGCGTTTGTCGCCGGCTTTGCGCTCCTTCGCGCTCGTCGCCTGCGTGCGCGAATGGCCTCCGCGTGTCTGTTTTTGAGGCCTTTTGGACGGGCGAGCTTTACTGAGTGAGCCCTCACTCATTCCGCCGAGGTACCAGCGGGCCGTCGCGAGGTCAATGCGCCCGCTAGCGCCAATGCCGTTCGCTTTGCAGCAGCAAGAATGGCGAACCGCCAAGCCGCAAAGGTCGCCGAGGATGAAGGATCGAAGAAGTAGAGGATCAAAATCCAGACCGTCTACTTGGCGTCTTTGCGTCTTGGCGGTTCGCCTGCTTATCCGAACGGCATTGCCGCTAATGCGCGAGGAGAAATACGCGCGTCGCGAACGCAGCGAGCTCGTGGCCCATCCAGGGGCCTGCGAGCACGAGCACCGCGACGACGGCGACGAGCCGCGGAAGATGCGCGATGGCGACGTCTTGAATCTGCGACGCCGATTGCAGCGCGCCCGTGACGAACGAGACGACGGCGGCGGCCGCGACCACCGGCAGCGAGAGCACCACCGACAAGATCAGCGCTTCTTGCGCATACGCCACGAGCTGGTGCGCGGGCACGTCAGCCGCCGTCGTCGTTTGCGTCTGTCGAGCCGTCGTCGCTCGCATCCGACGCGGCGCCGTCGGGCTCGGCGTCGTTCGTCTGCGCGTCGCTCACCGGCGCGGAGTCCACCGAAGCGTCGCCCGGGATGCCCGCTTCGCCGCCCGCGGTCGACGGCGCCTGGCATTGCAGGACAGTGGCTTGAGCGGGATCCTGCGGACAGCAGACGTTGATCCCCGATTTGCAAATGAGGCCGTCTTGGCAATCGTCGTTGCCGTTCTGCGTGTCGCAGCGGTCGCCTTCGCCCTGATTCGAGCAGGCGCCCATGAAAATGGCCGACGCGCCGACGATCGTGAGCCCCACCAAGAAAGACCGAGCCAAAAGCCGCATTTGCCCGCACTTTTTCACGAACGGCCGCCAATTGGAAAGACAAAGTTGGCCCGGCCTCCGCCGCCGCGATGAGATCGGCCCATGACGAGCGCCCAAACGCTTTTGGGGGCCCTGCCGGACGCGCACCATCTTTCCGCGCTCCTGAAGCCGGTTTCGCGCGAGCTCAAAGGATCGCTTTCCCATTTTCATCACGCCGCGGATTGGATCGCGCGGCATACGGGAATTCCGGCCATTTTGGTGGCGTCGCTCCTCATCGTGCTGTCGTGGCGAATGGCCAAGCGCATGGCGCACGTGGCCGTCGAGGTCGCGGTCGTGACGGTTTTGCTGCTGGCTTTGACGAAGCTCGGAGTCGTGTCGTGGTAAGAAGCGCGCATGAAACTCAGCGATCTCAAGATCATCGTGTCGGGCGGCGCGCAGGGCATGGGGCGCCATTTTGCGATTCGTCTCGTGGAAGCGGGAGCCTCCGTCGCCATCGGTGACGTGAACGAAGCCGGCCTCGCCGAAACCAAAGAAGCGGCCAAGGGCCCCGGAAAAATCTTCGCGAAGAAGATCGACGTCTCGAAAGAAGACGAGGTCGCCACGTTCGTCGATTGGGCGCACAAAGAGATGGGGGGCCTCAACGGCCTCATCAACAACGCCGGCATTTTGCGCGACGGCTTGCTCGTGAAAATAGATCGCGAGACCGGCGCGATCAAGACGCTCACGAAAGATCAGTGGGACGCGGTCATCGCCGTGAACCTCACCGGCGCAACGATGCTCGCGCGTGACACGGTGAAAAAGATGGCAGAAACGGGGCAAAAGCCCGGCGTCATCGTCAACATGTCGTCGATCGCGCGCTACGGAAATCGCGGTCAATCGAACTACTCCGCCGCGAAAGCAGCGCTCGCCGCGAACACGAAGACGTGGGCTTCGGAGTTCGCCTCGTTCGGCATCCGCGTCGGCGCGGTCGCGCCCGGCATGATCGAGACGCCGATGACGCAAGGCATGAATCAAAAAGCACGCGACGCGCTCGTCGCCGCCATTCCGGTCGGCCGTATCGGCGTGCCCGAGGACATCTGGCTCGCCGTGAAGTTCGTCCTCGAATGCGACTACTTCGACGGCCGCACCATCGACGTCGACGGCGGCCTGAGCATGTAGCGCTCGCTCCGTGGCCCGCGTAAAACGTGACGCGTCCGCGGATGGTGTGTGACATTTGCGTGTCGATTTCCCTTGCGCGAGCCGGTTTCGCAGGGGAAATCGAGGAGAACGGCCGTGAAGGGGCGACATCGCCCCTCGCGAACTGGGATGGCGCAAGCACTAGTCAACGACAATTCCATTTCCGTTGCAGCAGAAGCCGCGGAGTCGCTGGAGCCGGAGGTCCGCATCGGGGTCCATGACGCGAGCCGCATGGAGTGGAGCGTCTCGCTCCCCATGCCGACGGACGTCGACCTCGCGTACTCGATCGAGGTCGCGCTCGACATTCCGTCGAACGCGTTCGCGCGCCACTCGCCGTGGAACCAGCTTCAAAGCTTCACGCGGCTCGATGCGTCCGAAGATCGATCGAATCATCACCAGACGATCGACGCCTTGCGACGCGGCGCGCTCGCGGCGGTCGACAGGCTCGGTCGTGCGAGCGACGGCTTCGCGCGCCACGCGATGCTCGCGCGCGAGTCGTGGGTGCCGGAGCTCGAGAAGGGCCTCTCGCTCTGGCTCGACGTCGCGATTCGCACGGTGAGAGACGTGCGCGAGAAGCTCGTGAAGGACGAAGAGAGCGATCCACCCGAGGTGAGTCGTGAGCGAGCGCTCGTCGACGAGTATTTGAGCGTGCG
Source organism: Polyangiaceae bacterium (assembly GCA_025934595.1). GTDB lineage: Bacteria > Myxococcota_A > Polyangia > Polyangiales > Polyangiaceae > JAICXU01. Next base: position 4,985 of record JAICXU010000115.1, read on the forward strand.
CCTGCTCGAGATGCTCGCCGGCGTCGAACGCGCGCTCGAAACCCTCGTCCGCGAGGCCATCCCGGCGCGCCGCGAAGAGCTCGCGCCCGTCGTCACGGCGCTCGAGGAAAAAATCGCCGCCGCCCTCTCGGCGGAGATCGCGCACCGGCTCGCGCGAAAATACATCTACGCCGATGCCGCGTCGGTCGAAGCGCTCGAGCGTTATCTCGATCGCGCGAGCCAGCTGAAAAAACATTTCCAAGAGGTGCTGTTTCTCGAGCCCGAGGTCTACGAGCTCGCCGACAAAGTGCACCACTGGGCCGCGGGTTTTGCGGCCCTTTTCGCGTCCACGTGGGCGTTTGCTTGGCAAATCGCGCTGCTCAATCACAAGCCCACGGCGGGATCGAAGATCGGATCGGGTCTCGTCATGCTCGCCGTCATCGGCGGTCTCGTGTACGTCGCGAAGGATCGCATCAAAGAGCTCGGTCGCACGTGGATCGCGGGCAACGTGCATCGTTTTTACGCGCAACGCGTCGCGCGTTTTCGCGCACCGAAGCGCCGGTTGCCGAAGCGCGACATCATCGTCAGCGCCCGTGAATCGTTCGACCAAGTCACGAGCTCTCGCCCTGATCCGCTGAATCCGGAGAGCGGCGCGGAGCTCCACGGCACGCTTCTCCGCTACATGCACAAGGGCACGGTGCATCCGTGCGCGGCCCTCTCCGCTTCGGGCGTGCGTCGTGTGAAGCACGTCTTCCGCTACGATTTTTCGCCGCTCTTCGCGCGCCTCGACGACGCCGTGAAGAAGGTGCCCGTGCTCGAAGAGGGCGGCCGCCGCGTGCGTTTCGTCGATGCGCCTCGGTGCTATCGCTTGCCCGTGAAGCTCGCCGTGAAGAGCCAAGGGCACACGTGGAGCGAATCGGGCACGCTCGTCTTGCACAAGCGCGGCCTCGATCGCATCGAGTACGGCCCGCGCGTGCCGAGCCCTCCTTCGGAGCCCTAGCGGCAACGCGGTTCGCCGTGCTTCGCACGAGTGGGTGATGGTACAAGCCGGCGGACGAATGGATCGCGAGCGCATCTGGCCGGATTTTCGTGCGTCGTGGATTTTGCACGAGGAGGGCGATCTCGTGTTCATCGACAAGCCCGCGGGCGTGTCGAGCCAAGCCGCCGATCCGGATAGGCCCGACGACATCGTCACACGATTGAAATCGTGGCTTCGCGCGCAAGGTCGCGATCCGTACCTCGGCACGCATCAACGCCTCGATCGCGACACGTCCGGCATCTTGGTCTACGCGCGAAGAAAGAGCGCGAACGCGTCGCTCGCGCAGCAGTTCGAAGGGCGAAAAGCGAAAAAGGTGTATATTGCATGCGTTTCAGGCTGGAAAAAAGGCGAGATCACGCTGAAGGACAAGCTCGCGCCGGGTGAGGGGGATCGCACGGTCGTCGTCGGCGATCGCGACAAGCGCGGACAGCTCGCGGTGACGCACGTGAAAGTGCGCGCGAAGAAAGCGGAGCGCGCCATCGTCGAGATCGGGCTCGAGACGGGGCGCACGCATCAAGCGCGCGCGCAGCTCGCCCATGCCGGCTCGCCGATCGCCGGCGACGTGCTTTATGGAGGCCCGCCGGCGCCGCGGCTGCTCCTCCACGCGCACGCGCTCGAGATCCTGCATCCGACGACGCAGAAGAAGACGCGCGTCGAGGCGCCCGTGCCGGCCGAATTCGAAGAATGGCTCGCTCGTGGTGACGTCGGCCCGACGGTGTACGACGACGAGGCCGCGATCGATCGCGCGCTCGCGCGGGCATTGGAGAAAAGATGGGGGCTCGGTCGATCGCACGGCGCGCACGAAACGACGGCGTTTCGCATCGTGAACGAAGAAGGCGACGGCTTGCCGGGCCTCGCCGTCGATGCGTACGGAGATTTTTTGGTCGCGCAGTTTCATACGAGCGGCGACGCCGACCCGGTGCTCACGCCCGCACGCCGGGAGCGCGTGCTCGATTGCCTGCACGCGCTCGGCTTCGACGGCGTATATCTGAAGATGCGGCCGAAGCAGGCCAACACGCTCGTCGAGACGCGGCGCGAAGACGTCGCGCCGAAGGATCCGGTGCGGGGAAAGGCGGCGGCGGAGTCGTTCCTCGTTCTGGAAGAGGGCATCGCGTACGAAGCGCGGCTCGGCGATGGCCTCTCGACGGGAATTTTTCTCGATCAGCGCGCGAACCGTGCGCGCGTGCGGGCGATCGCGCAGGGCGCGCGCGTCGCGAATTTGTTCGCGTACACCTGCGCGTTTTCGGCCGCGGCGGCCGACGGCGGCGCGAAAGAGACGGTGAGCGTCGACGTCGCGATGACGGCGCTCGAGCGAGGTCGCGAGAACGTGGCGCGCGTCGTCGCGAAAAATGGCGGCGCAGCCGGTGCGGCCGCGAAGGACGCCGGCATGAGCGCGCATTCGTTCGTCGCCGAGGACGCGTTCGCGTGGCTCGCGAAAGCGTCGCGCCAAAAAGCGAAATTCGATCTCGTGATTTTGGATCCACCGAGCTACTCGACGACGAAGTCGCGTCGCTTCGTCGCGTCCGACGATTACGGTGAGCTTGCCGCGCAAGCGATCGCGATCCTCGCGCCGAACGGAAAGCTTCTCGCCTGCACGAATCATCGCGGCGTGCGTCGGGCGAAATTTCGCCGGACGCTCGGCGACGCGGCGCGAGAGGCGAATCGCGTCGTGGTGCAGGTGAAAGATCTACCTGACCCCTCCGATTTTCCGACCGCGCCGGGCGCGGAGTCGCACCTGAAAAGTGTGCTCCTCAGCGTGAAATAGAGCCAAAAACAAGCACAAAAGTGAAAGTCGTACGGGCGGTGTAAGGCCGGCCCCGCGCCCGCGTTCTTCTTGCGAACGGAGGGCGATATGAACAGGGTCTGGTTGTGGTGCTGCTTGGTGGTCTTCTTGCTCGCGGGTTGCGGTGGCGCGTCGTCGTCGATGACCTCGCCGAATTCGCCGACCGCGGCGAAGAGCGTGAGCTCCGGCGGAGGAGCCGCCGACATGACGGCGCCTACCGACGTCGAGGCCGCGCCTCCTGC
>JAICXU010000054.1 GCA_025934595.1 Polyangiaceae bacterium
CTTCTATCACAACTTTTTGCGCTTGCTCCGCGGCGTGTACGAAGACGCGGCACGGACGCCCGTGACGTTTCCCACGCGCTTCGACGACGCGTTCTCGCCTCGTTGGAACATCACGTTCGACGACGGCACGGATAGCGCGTTCGAGCTCACGTTTCCCCGGCTGCCCGACGATTGGGGCCGCGGCGTGCCGACTCCGGGCGACCTCGTGAGAATGCTCGCCGACCTCCTCTATCAACTGCTCGATCCGACGTCCCTCAAGGAAACGATCACCGAGCTCGTTCCGGACTTCCTCTTGCCCGCGAGCCTCAAGAATCCCGTTCGCCAACAGCTCTTCGAATTCACGAGCATCCTCGTGAAAGGAACGATCGCCGAGATCGCGCTCAGCCCGAAAAGCTTCGACGATTTCGACGGCATCGATTTTCGTGCGTGGATGAAGAAGCACGGCGCGAGCGACGCGATCTTGAACGGGCCCGTCACGCAAATTCCTTACGACGGCGTCTTCGCGTATCCAGGACTCGACACGAGCGCGCCTCTTCTCGGAGCGGGTCTCGCGATCCGCGGGCTCTTGCGGCTCGCGTTCTTCTACGAGACCGCGCCGTATTTCGTGATGAACGCGGGCATGGGCGAGTGCGTTTTTGCGCCGATTTACGAGGTCCTCAAAGCGCGCGGCGTGGCCATCGAATTTTTTTCGAAGGTCGACGAGGTCCACGTGTCGGGCACGATCGCCGACAAAGTCGCCCTCAAGCGGCAAGTCAAAGTGATCGCAGGCGCCGATGCTTACAATCCGCTCGTGCCGATCGCGACCTCATTGGGAAGCGTCCCGGCGTGGACACGCGATTTCGATCCGGCGCAAATCGACGGCGGCGCCGCGCTCGTCGGAAAAGATTTCTTCAGCGACGCCGAGCCCTACTTCGTGTCGAGCGAAACGTACGTCGTCGGCGTCGACTTCGATCACGTCGTGTGCGCGCTGCCCGCCCCGGTCACCGCGAGCGTGCTCACCGGCACGGCAGGAAATCCGGAGCTGGCCGCCATCGGATCGATCCCGACCGTGTGCACGATCCAAGTGCAAACGTGGCTCGAGCAAAAGAGCGACGCGCTCGGGTGGAAGTTCGGAAGCGTCGCGCTCGGCGGATTCTTCCAGCCGCTCGACACGTTTCTCGAGAGCGCGCGTCTCCTGCCCGTCGAGCCGTGGCCGGCGCCCGGTCCGCAATCGATCCTGTATGCGTGCGGTCCATTTGCTCCGGGTTGGGGCGGCGACACGACGAATCCCGCGTTCCACGTCGCGATGGACGCGGCGGCGCGGACGCTCGCGCGCACGTTCGCGAAAGACAACTACGCCAAGGTGCTCCCGAACGCCGACGCCGGAGCGGGCGAGCTCGACTTCGGCGTCCTCTACTCGCCGGCGCCGGCCGCGCTCGATCGATTCGACGACGCTTACGTACGCGCGAACGTGAACCGCTCCGATCAATATGTGTATTGTACACCTGGCGGTCTGACCGCGCGGCCGCGGCCCACGTCTGCGATGCGAAAAAACCTGCATTTTGCAGGAGATTGGACCCGAAACGGCATCGACGTCCCTTGCATGGAAGGCGTGACGATGAGCGCGCTCTACGTCGCCGAAGCGATCACGGGCGAGGACATGCACATCCTCGCAAAGCGCGATTGGATCTAGAGGAGAGCGCTCGGCGCTTGCGCGGGCGCGCAAGATCGCTAGGGTGAGCATCCGTGACGGTCGAAACCACGCCGAGTCGAGAGCCTCAGGACGCGCACAAACCGGTGCGCTCGGGGGACGCGCATCTGCGCATCGTGGGAGCGGCCGGGCTCGATCGCATTTTGCGACCGCTCCATCGCTGGGTGTGGTCCGACGCGCGCCGTCGTGGCGAAAAGCTCCTCAAGTTCGCGCAGACCGAAGCCGACGGCGGCCGCGACATCGCGCGCGCTGCCGAGCGAACGCACGACGCGCTCCTTCGCCGTCTCTATCTTCGTCACGCGCTCGACGAGCAACGTCATGCGAATTTGTTCCGCACGCGCGGTCGCGCGATCTTGCGCGAGGTCGGACAGAAACGAGAGGATGGCGACGCGACGTTCGACGGGAACTTTTTTTCGCCTGGAGAGCGCGGTCTCGACGATCTGCAGGTCGACGAGGAGAGCGAAGGATCGCTCCTCGCGTTTTTGCATTTGTCGGAGAAGGCAGCGGCGCGCAGGTTCGCCGTGTATCAAGAAGTGCTCGAGGTCGATCCGGTGACGCGCGACGTCTTCGTCGACGTCTTGAAGGACGAGGCTTTTCACATGAACTACACGCTCTCCCAGCTCAAACGCGTCGAGCCGAAGAAGGCCGGGTGGCGACTTTGGTGGGCGCGCCTCACACGGCTTTGGAAGGGATATTTGCGGATCGCGAGCGCGATCGCGAACGTGATGGGCGGCATCGTGCTCGCCGTGCAGTACTTCGTGATCCTGCCCATCTTCGCTCTCATGGCGAAACGCTCGGCGAAGAAAGAGCTGCCGGGCTGGGCCCCTGCACGCGACGGCGGCGAACGATCGCTGCGCTCCCAATACTGAATCCGCCACGTGACGTACCAGGTGCTTACGTGAAGATCTTGGGTTTGTCGGCGCACTACCACGACTCTGCTGCGGCGCTCGTCATCGACGGCGTTCCGGTGGCCGTCGTGCAAGAAGAGCGGCTCTCGCGCAAAAAAAACGACGCGGCGTTTCCGCTGAAAGCAATCGAGTGGTGCTTGGAGCAAGCGAAGCTCGAGCCCGAAGAGCTCGATGCCGTCGTGTTCTACGAAAAGCCGATGCTCAAGTTCGAGCGCATCCTCACGTCGGCGCTACGGGCGTTTCCGAAATCGTGGTCGAGCTTTCCGAAAGCGATGAAAAATTCGCTCGGCGAAAAGCTCTGGGTGAAAGGCATCATCAGTAGCCACCTCGGAATCCCGGGCAGCAAAATCTTTTTCACCGAGCATCATCAAGCGCACGCTGCCGCGGCGTTCCTCACGCAGCCGGCGAAGCGCGCGGCGATCCTCACCGCGGACGGCGTCGGCGAATGGGCCACGCTCTCGGTGGGCGTCGGCGAAAAGATGGACGACGGAAGGGTGGCGATCAAGCTTCTCCGCGAGCTGCATTTTCCGCATTCGCTCGGCATGCTGTATTCGACCTTCACCGCGTTCCTCGGGTTCGAGGTGAACGAAGGCGAATACAAAGTGATGGGGCTCGCCTCCTACGGAAAGCCGGAATACGTCGACCAGGTCCGGCAAGTGATTTCGCCCGAGAAAAATGGCGCTTTTTCGCTCCATTTGGATTTCTTCGATTTCCACACGACGGCGAAGCGAAGCTACTCGGAAAAATTCGTCCAGCTTTTCGGCAAGCCGCGCGCGCCGCACGAGCCGCTCGATCCCACGACGCCGGAAGGCGCGCGGTACGCGAACGTCGCGGCGAGCGTGCAACGCGTGCTCGAAGACACGCTCGTCGAGATCACGAAATCGCTCCACGAGGAAACGGGCGAATCGGTTTTGTGCTTCGGGGGCGGCGTTGCGCTGAACGGCGTTGCGAACGGTCGCATTCTGCGCGAGTCGGGATTTTCGGAGATGTACGTGCCCTGCTCACCGGGTGACGCGGGATGCGCGCTCGGCGCCGCGCTCTATGCCGATCGCATCTTCTTCAAAAACCCGCACGTCGATTTTCCCGATCATCCTTATTGGGGACCGAGCGTCGATCCCGAGGAGCTCGCCGCCGTCGCAAGCGAAGACGGGCTGCCGATCGAGACGGTCGCGAGCGATGACGCGCTTCTCGATCGCACCGTCGATCTCCTCGCGTCGGACAAAATCGTCGGATGGATGGATGGCCCGTGCGAGCTCGGTCCGCGTGCGCTCGGCAATCGCTCGATCCTCGCCGCGCCGCACACCGTCGCGATGAAGGATCGTCTCAACAAAGAAATTAAATACCGCGAGGAGTTTCGACCGTTCGCGCCGGCCGTTCCCATCGAAGTGGCGGGCGAATATTTCGAGCTGCCTCCGGGCGGCGCGCGCCTCGGCGCGTTCATGAGCGGCGTCTTTCCCGTGAAGCCCGAATGGCGTGACAAGCTCGCGGCGATCACGCACGTCGATGGCACCGCGCGCGTGCAAACCGTCGAGCGCGACAAAGCGCCGAAGTTCTACGCGCTGCTCGAAAAATACGGGAAAAAGACGGGCATTCCGATTTTGCTGAACACCTCGTTCAACTTGGCGGGCGAGCCCATCGTCACGCGAGCGGTCGAGGGATATTCGACGTTGCGTCGATGCGGCATCGATGTCGTGATCGCCGGCCGCTACATCGTATCGAAGAAACCTTCTCACGCCGTCATGCCCACGGACGGCGGCACCAGTTAGGACGCGCGCAGGCCTGTACGCTATGGAACCAAGCGCATGACTTTGAAAAAACGAGGAAGAATTCATCGCGGTCTCATCGTCATCGGCAGCGCGATCCCGTCGATCGGCGGATTCGCGCGCGGGCTCTGGGCGAGCGAAGGCGGCAAGAAATGGCTCGCCCCGCTCGTCGTCTTCTTGTGCGTGACGGGTCTCGTGCTCGTGCTCGCCGCCACCGTCGAAGCCCTCGCGCCGTTCATCTACACGATCTTCTGATGAGCGTGTCCGCTTCGGTGCTCGAGCTCCTCGCGTGCCCGACATGCCGCGGAGATCTGAGAGGGAGCGCATCGCTGCGATGCGAGGCGTGCGGCGTCGATTACGAGATCAAAAATGACATCCCTGATCTCCGCGTGCCTTCCGAAGCACGGACCGAAACGGTGCGTGAGTTCTACATGGAGTCGCCGTTTCCCGGATATCCGCCGAACGACACGCTCTCCGGTTTGCGAGGTCGCGCCGCACGAAGCGAGTTCGCGCGTCTCCTCGAGCGCGCGGTTCCGGGGGATGCGAAGGTCGTGGAGCTCGGATGTGGAACGGGCCAAACGAGCTTGTTTTTGGCCACCGCGGACCGCGTGGTCATCGGCGCGGATCTCACGCGGGCTTCGCTCGAGCTCGGCGCGGGCGCGGCGAAACGATACGGCCTCGACTCGGTGCAGTTCATCGAAACCGATCTCCGCACGCCGGCGTTGAAGCGCGGCGCATTCGACGTCGTGTACTCGTCCGGCGTCCTGCATCACACACCGAATCCGCGCGCGTCGTTCAAGTCGATGGCGGAGCTCGCGAAGCCTGGCGCGATCATCGTGCTCGGGCTCTACAACACGTACGCGCGCTTCCCGCATCGTCTGCGACGCGGGATCTACAAAATGACGGGGCACAAATTCATCCCGTTCGATCCGATCTTGCGCGCGCGCGATGCGGAGCCCGAGAGGCGCCGCGCTTGGCTTCGCGATCAGTACGAGCACCCCGAGGAGCACCGGCACACGCTCGCCGAGGTGCAGCGATGGTTTCGCGAAAATGACATCGCCTACTTGAGGACCTACCCGAACGCGCTCATCGGCGCCGAGCCGCTCGAAGGTGGCGAGCTTTTCGTTCCGGCCGAGGACGACTGGGGCTTCGAGAACGTGCTCTCGCAGGTCGCCTGGGCCACATCGCTCGGAAAAGAAGGCGGTTTGTGGATCACGATCGGCCAAAAAAACGCGGACAAAATCGCAAAGAAGAACGCGTGAAACCGGTCCCACCGACTTCGCGTATTGTCGGTAGACTAGCTACGGGCGCTTTCTTCGAGCCTCGATTGGCTTCTCGTCGGAGGAGAACCTCATCATGTACAACGCGAAAATCGTTCTTTCGTTCCTCGTAATCGGTGCGCTCGCGGGATGCAGCTCGAGCTCGACGCCGGCCAGCACCGGTGGTGGCGATGACTCTGGAACGACCGGAGCCGGCAGCGGCACGCTGAAAATTTCTTCGCCCGCCACCGGCTCGACGGTGGCAATGAACAACGGAAGCATCGACGTAGCGTTCACGATCACGAATTTCACGCTGAAAGCGCCCGGCTCCTGCGCCGGCGCCACCAACTGCGGTCACGTCCACGTGCTCATCGACGGCGCGGCGTGCAACGACACCGGCGGCGGGCTTCCGTACAACGTCGCGGCGACCGCGAGCCCTGCGCAGCCGAACTTCCATCTTTGCCCGACCGCCGCAGCAGCGCACAAGATCACTCTCGAGCTGCACAACGACGACCATTCGCCGTATCAAGTGAATGGCGCCACCGTGAGCGACGAAGTCGACGTCACGACGACGGGCACGTGAAATCGAAGCGCACCCGGAAAGCGGTCGTCGTTTCCATCGCGGCTACCGCTCTCCTGATGCCACTTTTGATCGTCACCGCGTGTGACCAGGGAACGCCGGCCACTCCCACGTTTCCCGTCGCCGAAGCGGGCGTCTCCATCTGCCCGCAGCTCGATCCGAATTTCGAGAGCATCCGCGTCAACCTGCTCGATACGAATACCTGCGGCTCGATCCGCACGAGTTGCCACTCCCCGGGCGCCACATTGCCCTCGCCGCCCCTCGACTACAGCGCCGATGCCTCCGCGCTTTATTTCGAGTTGCTCGGTGACGGTGGATCGAAAGCATTCAACGTTTCAGGCGACGACAAGTCGCTTCTCCGCGTCGTCCCCGGAGACGCGGGCGCGAGCTTCCTTTACATCAAGCTCATCACCAAATCCGGCAGCGATCCGCACTACGGCAGCGGCATGCCATTCGATTATCCGGGCGAGCTTTGTCCCGCGGCCATCGATGCCGTGAAAACGTGGATCGACAACGGCGCGAAATTCGAAGAGCCCGACGCCTCGGACGGTGGCGACGCCTCCCTCGAAGAAGCCGACATCGAAGACGCCGACGCGGGCGACTGAGCGATCGTGATAGACAGATGCGGATGTCGGGCGATCCCTCTCATCACGCTCACTCGGCGTTTCGCGCGGTGCCGCGCACGGGTGTCATCTACGTCACGGCCGAGGCCACGAAACGCGGGTTTTCCGCGGCGGATCCATCGTGGTGCAATCTCGGACAAGGACAGCCCGAGAGCGGGGAGCTCCCCGGCGCGCCGCCTCGCGTGCGCGAAGTTTCGATCGGCACGGACGATCAAGAGTACGCGCCCGTCGCCGGCATGTGGGAATTGCGCGAGTCCATCGCGAGCCTCTACAACGCGCTCTATCGACGCGGCATGCCTTCGCAATACAGCGCGGAGAACGTGTGCGTGTCGGGCGGAGGCCGCGCTTCGCTGACGCGCGCAGCCGCGAGCCTCGGCCAAATCAACCTCGGACATTTTTTGCCGGACTACACGGCGTACGAAGAGCTGCTCGACATCTTCAAGGCGTTCACGTCGATCCCGATCCTGCTGGAGGGCGCGCGTGGCTATGCGTTCTCGGCCGACGATCTGAAAAAGGAAATTTTGGGCCGCGGCCTCTCCGCGATTTTGATGAGCAATCCGTGCAATCCCACCGGCAAGCTCGTCGGCGGCGACGACCTCGCGCAATGGATGCAGATTGCACGCGATTTGGACTGCACGTTTTTGATCGACGAATTCTATTCGCATTACATCTATCGATCGAAGCGGGGCGATCTGCCGGTCGAGAGCGCGGCGCGCTACGTCGAGAACGTCGATGCCGATCCCGTCGTGCTCTTCGACGGCCTCACGAAAAATTGGCGCGACCCGGGATGGCGCGTGACCTGGGCCGTCGGACCGAAATCGGTGGTCGACGCGCTCGCGAGCGCAGGATCTTTTTTGGACGGTGGAGGATCGCGCCCGCTGCAGCGCGCCGCGATTCCACTCCTCGACGAGAAGCACGTCGTCGCCGAGACGAACGCGATCCAACGGAGCTTCCGGGACAAACGCGATCGCATGCACTCGCGTCTCGAGAGGATGGGCGTCCAATTCGATCGCGTCCCGGACGGCACGTTCTATCTCTGGGGCAACGTCGCCGCCCTGCCCGCTCCGCTGAGCGACGGCATGGGATTCTTTCGCGCCGCGCTCGAGAAGAACGTCATCACGGTGCCGGGCGAGTTCTTCGACGTGAATCCCGGAAAACGAAGAACGGCAAGAGGCTCGCGTTTCAAGAGCTACGTCCGCTTCTCGTTCGGGCCGACCGCGAAGACGCTGGACGAAGCGATGAATCGGCTCGAAGAGATGATCTCGCGCAGCTGACGTCCACGACGACGCCAAAAATGCCGCGAAAATGAGCTTTTTTCGCGCGACGCGCACGATTTCTCATCGCAGGTGAAATTTCTCTCCGGGCTCGGGCGAATGGTGAAAGAACCATGTTCGCGGCTCCTCGAATGCCCGAGCTTCCCGCTGCTCCGCAGATGCCGTTTTTCTCGCTCGCCGCGGTGCGTGAGGAAGCGGCGTCTTTGGAGCCCGTGGTGCGCGCGGTCGTTGCCGCCGTGCTCCGCGAAGGGAGAAAGCATCCGGATGTCGACGATTGCACGAACGAGACGTTGCGGCGCGCGCTCGAAGGAGCGGAGCGTCTGCGCCAAGGCGAGCCGGTGCGCCCGTGGCTCGTGGGAATCGCACGCCACGTCGCGCTCGATTCGCTTCGCGCCAAAAAACGGCGGCGCAATCGTGAAGCGGAAGCCCCTCCGGATTCGACGGGGGACGTCGGCTCGCTCGTCGACAAGATTCCGGATGCTGCGCCGAGCGCGGGCGAAATACTTTCCGGCAAACAGCGCGACACGCGCGTCCGCGAAGCCATCGAACGGCTCGCGCCCGTCATGCGGGACGCGCTCGTGAAGTTCCACCTCGAAGGGAAGAGTTACGTGCAGATTGCACAAGAAATGAACGTGCCGCTCGGATCGGTCGCCACGTGGGTCACGCGTGGGCGCAAAGCGATCGCCGCCGAGATCGGTCGAGATCACGCCCAAGATCATGAAGGGAAGCTGCAATGAACGACGACCCCAAGAACCTCTTGCCGGACGCGCTCGTGTGGTCGGGAGAGCATCTCTCCGAGATCGCGCTCACGGCCCTCGGCGACGGGCAAGACAAGATCATCCCGCAAAATGCCCTCGATCACGCGGCGTCGTGCGAGTCGTGCGGAGCGGCGATGGGACACGCCGCGATCGCTTCGATGCACGTGGGCAATGCGCTGCGTGCGCCGATCGCGGAAGTCACGATCGAACGCGCGCCGGTTCCGTGGCTCGCGATGATCGGTGCGCTCGTGCTCGCGATCGTCGGGTCGGCGCCATCGCTCCTCGAAGCCCCGCGCATGCTCGTGCATCAAATGCCGGTCGTTCTTCATGGCGCGAATGCGCTGCTGCGCGGGCTCGCGGGTGGGCTCGGTCCGGCCGTGAACTTTGCGTGTGCCGCGCTCTTGATTCTTGCCGGTGCGATGGTCGCGCGCGCGATGCCTCGCGCTTGGTCGGCGAACAAATTCTAGGGGCGAAATTCAGGAGACATGAAAAAAATGAAACGCGTTCGTTCCTCTCTCGCTCGATTCGGGCTCGCCGGTGCGCTCGTCGCATCGTCGATCCTCGTCCCCGCCGTCGCGCTCGCGTCGGTAAAGCTCGAAGGCGCATGGCCCGACTCCGACAAATCGATCTCGATCGACGCGTCCGGGCTCTCGCGATCGGAGGCCGTGCGCAAGGTCGCCGATGCGGCAGGATGGAACGTGGTGGTGCATGCCCCGCCGGGCGATCCCGTCGATTTGCACGTGAAAAACCAGCCTGCGCGCAAGGTGCTCGAGCTCGTGCTCGACGACGCGTCGTACGTCGCGAAGCGTGACGGCACGCTCGTGAACATCGCGCGCGATCAAGCAGCGGCGCCCGAGACCACGGCGAGCGCGGCATTGCCGCCCGTTCCGCCACCTCCTCCCGTTGCGGACAGCGCGACGCCTCCCGTTCCGCCGCCGCCGGCAGCCGCGTCGGCCGAAAATCCGACGACCACCGAGCGCGGCGAAGATCGCACGATCACGGGCGGTCACATCCAAATCGAGCCTGGCGAAACGGCGAAGGACGTGACCGTGCTCGGGGGATCGGTCGACGTGCTCGGGAACCGAGTCGCGCTCTACGGCCACGGCTCGGTGGATGCATCGGGCGACGCCGGGGGCGGGCAGGTGCGCATCGGGGGTGACTATCGCGGCGGCAATCCCGA
>JAICXU010000266.1 GCA_025934595.1 Polyangiaceae bacterium
CGGCGGATCTCGTCGCGCCGATCACGAGCCTCCTCGCGCGGCAGGAGCTCGAAGAAGTGATCGCGGCGCCTCCCGTTCATCCCGCGGTGCGTGCGCTGTGCATCGAGAGGCTTCGCCGAAAGCCGCCGTTCTCGCACGACCAGCCCGATCCCTCGCATCCCGAGCTGCATTGACGGCGCAGGATCGCGCGCGTCTCGGAGCTGGCGCTCAGCCTTCTTCTTCTTCGATGTTCCACTGCATGAGCGCGGTCACGCCTAGCGCCGTGTTGCACGCATCGCAGAGCGGCGCTTTTTCGAAGCGCACGTCGTCGCCGCGCGTCGTGACGTAGACACCGTGGCTCGCCGCGGACTCGTCGTCGGCCATTTCGTAAGGCGACATTTCGCGACCGCACGCATCGCATTTCGCGAGAATGGGCGGAGCAAACAGCACCTCGTGGCCGATCACGAAGTTCGACATCGAGCCGAACATAGCAAGCAATCCGAAACGCGCAAACCGCCAGCGACTCAGCGCAAAAAGAGAAAAGCGGTGGCGGCGAGAGCGCTGATGACGCCGAGGATGAGCACCACCACGATCCACGTCGGCACGTGCGTTCCCGGAATGTCGATGGGCTCGTCGACCTCGTAATGAGGTCCGCCGCCGGGCTCTTGCCACGAGGCATTGTTGGCTCCCGCGACGGACGGATCGCTCGACGCCGGAAGCGGGCTCGGGCCTGTGGGCGCGGGCGCCGGCGTGAGCGAGGGCAATCGACGCGCCGGGGAGGTGAGCTCGGCCGGCTCCTCGGGCAGCGAATATTTTCGATACTTGAGCGGCTCCGCGTCGCTCGGATCTCGGAGGCTTTTGCCGTCGAACTTCACGACGATGACGGTGATGTTGTCGTGACCGCCCGCGAGGTTCGCTTTTTCCGTCAGCGCTTTGCACGCTTCGAGCGGCTCCGAGAATTGGAGGAGCGTTTCGCGAATGTCGTCGAAGCGGATCATGCCGGAGAGACCGTCGGAGCAAAGAAGGAGCGTGTCGCCTTTGCGGAGCTCGGCATACGTGAGATCGACCTGCACCGTGTCGGCGGTACCGAGCGCTTGCAAGATGATGTTGTTGTGCTCGAAGGTCTCGGCTTCTTCTTCCGTGAGCTGGCCGGCTTCGATCAATTGATTGACGAGCGACTGATCGCGCGTGACTTGCACGAGCTGGCCCTGTCGCAAGATGTATCCGCGTGAGTCTCCGACTTGCGCGAGAAAGAGCACGTCGTCGACCAGCGCTGCGGCCGTCACGGTGGTGCCCATGCCGCGACGCGTGCGGTCGGCTTTCGCTTCTTGAAAAATGCGGAGACCCGCCGCTTCGACGGAGCGCACGAGACGACGCGCGAGCTCGTTTCGCTCGACGTGCTCTCCGGGGACGAGACCGTCGACCATGCGCTCGTACAAAATGTCGACCGCGAGCTGGCTCGCGATCTCGCCTGCCGCGGCTCCGCCCATGCCGTCGCATACGGCGAACAAGCTGCCGTGGCAGCCGATGGTCGCTTTCCGATTTGCTTCGAGGAGCCCGCGCGACTTTTGCGTGAGGTCGGCGACCAAGAAATTGTCTTCGTTGTGCTCGCGGACTTGTCCGACGTCCGTCCGCGCGAAGAGATCGACGTCGACCGTGACCAGGCCTTCGCGATAGGCGTCCTCGGGTGCGATCGCCTCACCTTCCGCCGGCGGCGGTTTGAGCTCGGGTTGGCTCACGTCGTTAGCTCGATCCGAAAGAGCTGCTGGCCCACTCGAAACTCGTCGCCATTTTCCAGCGGAGACTCGCCGCGGATCTGGACGAAGGTGCCGTTCGAAGAGCCGAAGTCCGAAAGCGAGAACGTGCGCTTTTTCGCGCCCGCGTCGGCGTCGTGCACGCGAATGGCGGCGTGCCGGCGCGACAGGAATGGATCCTCGGCAAAGATGATGTCGCCCGACTCACGGCCCAAGATCGTCTCGCGCTTTCCCAAGTAATAGACGTCACGAGTGACGCCTTCGACTGTGCGGAGACAAAGCCGGGCGTAGCGCGGAGCGACGGGGGTACCGAAGACGAGCGTCCCGTGCTGCGACGCGGGGCCCAGCCCTTCTTCCGCGTCCTTCACGACCTCAAACCTTATCACCTGTTGTCCCAGGAGGATCAAATCTTGATCTTCCAATTTCTTGGCGATGGAACCCGTCGGGTCCTGACCAGGGCTCGCGGCGGGGTCCGTCTGGGGGTTCGAGCCGGGGTTTTTTCCGGCGTTCGCGAGCCGTAAATACACGCCGTTCGTGCTGCCGAGATCGCGCAAATAGAGGCGGCCTCGCCAGGAAATTCGCGCGTGACGCGGCGAAAGATACCCGTCGTCGGCGACCAGCACGTCACCTTCGGTGCGACCGATGTCGAGCCGTTCGTCGATGGGATAGCTCTGACCCTCACCGCCGTCTTTCGCGATCACGATCAGGCGCCCGCGATGCTTCGCGGGCTGGCGAGCGAGCATCGATGCGGCCGCGTGCTCGCGCGAGATGACCGAGGGCGCGACCGGCGTGAGCGGCGCGAGATCCGAATGTGGCGGACGCGAGGGCACAGGCGGCGGCGGAGGCTCGGGCGCCTCGACGCGCGGATCGCGCGAGGACGGCGGCGGAGCAATCGGCCTCGAGGACACGAGCGCGTCCGCGAGCGACGCGCCGCAGACCTTACAAAACTGCGCGGCCGAATCGCACACTCCCCGGCAGCGCGTGCAGACGCGGACGGTGCTCGTCGGAGAGATCGCGAAGCCCACGCCGAGCACGGGCACCGGCGCGATGGGCTGGTCGGCCGCCTTCGGCGTCTGCGAAGGATCGCGCCGCGATTCGGGCGGAGGATTGGCGGCCGCGGTCTCGAGCCTCTGCGGGCGCGCCGATGGCGGCGCGGCGGGACCCAGCGAGGAGCGCAGCTGATTTCCGCATGCGAGGCAGTAGCGAATGTGGGGCGCGTTCGAAGCCCCGCATCGACCGCAGCGGCTGCGCGTCGGCTGCTCTTCGCTCTTCGCGTCGCGCGGAGAAAAATCGAAGTTCGGCGCGGAAGGTCGCGACCGCGGCTCCTTCGGCGGCTCCGATTTCGTCTTGTCGAGCAGCGCATCGATGTCGTCGACGGGACCCTCGAGCGCGCGCGACGGGCTCGGCGTCGGAAGCACATCCGACGGCACGCGCGGCGCGGGCGCGACATCGTAGGCCGGCAGAATCGCTGGAGTCGGCGGCGCGATGCGCGGACCCAGGCGTGCGCCACAGTCTTGGCAGAAGACCAAGCTCGGCGCATTGTCGCGCCCACACGTTCCGCAGATCACGCCCGGGATGGGACTATAGCCGTGGTCTTCCCGTCAAGTCCGCCGATCGCGCAAACATGACGCGCGTCCAGAAGGTGGCCGGCAGTGTCTCACGCATTACTTCAGACGACCCTCGCCGAACGGATCGCGCGCGCCGAGATCGAACTCGAGCGCAATCAGCTGCGCGAGACCGCCCGATCTGTCGGTGTGCGACGGATCGGTGAACCCCCGCAAATAAAGGCCGCGATATGCGAGATAGACGCCGACGACCGTCGTGCGCGTGATCTGCGCCTCGGCGCCGACGCCGAGCGTCGCCATGGGTCCGTAGGTGTCGACGCCCCACTCGTTTCCATATCCGGCGACGCCGATGCCGCCGATGACGACGGGCTGCACGTCACGTCCCGTTTCGATGTAGTAGCGACCCTCGAAGCGAAGCTGCTGCAGGATCGCGAGGCGGTAGAGCTTCGACGGGTCCTGCTTCGAAAGCTCGTAGGCGCCGCCGAAATACCACGGGCCTGCCGAGCGAAGCCCGACGCGCACGAGAATCCCGCCGCCCGATCCGAAAATGCACGGCTCGCTCGTCGAGCCACAGATTTGGCCCGCCGACAAAACCGATTCTGCCGCGAGGCCCGCACCATATTGAAGATAGGGAATGTTGAGCGGCGGCGGTTTCGAGGCTTCGCCGGGATTTCCTTGTGCTGCGATCTCTGCCTCGTCCGCATTCGCAGTCGCCGAGGCCGGCGCGTCCGGTGCCGTCGGCGGCACGTCGGCACGTGCAGGCGCCGATGCGAGCAGGAGCGCCGCACCCGAAGCGATGAGCACGCGAGCACGCAGGCCTGACGCGGAGAGAGAACGGCTTTCTTTTTTGTGCGCGAAGGCCCACATGCGATTTGCCCGAGATGCCGCCCGACAGGCTTCTCACCAAGATGATAGCGCGCACGTATTGACAGGGTAAGACCGTCTCGCGTATTCGCGAGGAAGCTCGACATGGAGATCGTACTCGACAAGAGAGCCGTTCGGCAGATCCGACTCTCCGCGCAAGACGCGGTGGAAGAGGGTGACATCGAAACGCTGCGCGAAGACATTCTCGAAGCGTTCACGGAGGAGCAGGTCGAAGAGATCGAGCGTCGCTTGGACAGCGGCGACTTCTTCGAATTCTTGACCGACATGCTCGACGAATGGAGCGGCGACGACGTCGACGAGCTCTTCGAGCTCATGGACACGCAGCTCGGCGACATGGGCATCGACGTGAAGTTCGACAAAAAGGCGGCCGCCGCCATCGTCGAGCCGGGCGAAGAAGACGCCGACGAAGACAAAGACGACGCCGACGATTACGAAGAAGACGACGACCTCGACGACGAGGACGACGACGACACCGAGGAAGAAGAAGAAGACGCCGACGACGAGCCGTGAGCCCGATGGTCGAGGGTCGGCCTAAGTCCCGTTCGAAGGTCTAGGTCCTATTCTTTTTTGCCGATGTACGCCGGACACTCTTTCGGCGCTTGGCTCTTCGAAGGCTGGGAAATATCGGGGCAACGCGCGATCGCGCACGGCACGTAGCGCGAGTCCGGAAACTTGCTCGCGAGCGTCGACAGCCGCGAGCACGCGCCGCTGCCGTCTCCGCTTTTCTGGAGCACCTTCGCTTCTTCCCAGAGCGCGTCGTCGCGCTTCAGCGACGTCGTGAAATCCGAATACACGCGGTGAAACGCGGCCGCCGCGCGATCCGGGTCGTGCAAATCGTCGCGATAAATCTCCGCGATTTTCCACGCGGCCGGCTCGTACATCGGCCTTTCGTAGCTGCCGATCATGCTCGCCGTTTCGCGTTCCGCGAGCATGCGTTCGAGATCAAGGATGGCGTGCTCGTAGTCTTTGTTTTTTTCGTCGATGAGGCTCGCGCGATAGAGCGAGTCGTCCCAGAACGCGCCGTGCGGGTAGGGCCACTTGTCGGCGATCGCGATGTAGCGCGCATGCGCGTTCGTCAGGTCGCCCGTGGCATCGACGCGTTTCGCAGTTTCGAACGCCACGGCTTGCTCGAGCTCGGTGCCGGCGAAGGAAGGAGCGATTTTTTCGAGCCACGCGATCGTCTGCGCGAGCCCGCTCGCCTGGTCGACATGCAACGACAAGCGCGTGAGCGCGCGATGGGCGAGGCCATCGTTCGGAAATCGGGCCATCGTTTTTTCGAGATCGATCCACCCGTTTGCATCGCCCGCCTCGATCTCGAGGCTCGCGATTTCGTAGGCAGCTTGCGCCGAATGCTCCCCAGGCGGATTTGCGCTCGCGATCGCGCGGAGCTTGGTCGCGCCGGTCGCGCGATCTCCCGACCGAAC
>JAICXU010000229.1 GCA_025934595.1 Polyangiaceae bacterium
CGGCCGTTGCGATCCTCGCCGTTGCCGCGCTCTGGTTCACGCACGTCATCCCGCACAAGTGAGCCTGGTCTAGACGCGCGTCAGGTTTGCGCGCTACTGGTTCGAAGATTGAGGACACTGACGCTCACGCCGATCGGCGTCGCCCACACGCCCTTTCGCGAAAAAGTCGAGGCGCCGCGACAAGCCGTGGTCGCGAAAGGCGTCGAAGGCGTCATCGAAATTTTCGACACGCCCGGCATGCGCGACGCGCTCGCGAATCTGGACGAGTGGAAACGAATCTGGGTTCTCTTCTGGTTCGATCGCAACACGGGCTGGAAACCCAAGGTGCGCCCACCTCGTGCGACGGGGAAAAAAGGCCTCTTCGCGACGCGCGCGCCGCATCGGCCGAATTCCATCGGTATGAGCGCGGTGCGTCTCGTGCGCGTCGAAGGCTTGAGGATTGTCGTATCCGACATCGATCTGCTCGATCGGACACCTATTCTCGACATCAAACCCTACGTGCCTTACGCCGATGCATTTCCCGAAGACGACTCCGGATGGCTCGTGCAAGATCCGAAGCCCGAGTTCGCCGTGCAATGGACCGACGACGCGAAGAAGCAGCTCGCGTGGCTCGGGAAGCACGGCGTCGAAATCCAAAAAGGCGTCGAGGACGTGCTGAAGCTCGGACCCATGCCGCACGCCTACCGGCGCATTCGCAGCGAGCACGACAAAGGGATCCTCGCGCACAAGGAATGGCGCATCGATTTTCACGCCACGAAGGACACGATCACGATCTTTCGAATCCGTAGCGGCTACAAGCACCGCGAAATCGACGACGCGCCGAAGCCTCACGCCGCATTCGTGCGGCATTTCGACGTTTAAAGACCCGTGATAAGAAGCCGGCCATGCTGAAGATCGATCTCACGGGCAAACGCGCGCTCGTCGCCGGCGTTGCAGACGATGGTGGTTTCGGTTTCGCGATCGCGAAAGCGTTCGCGGAGGCCGGGGCGAAGGTCTGCGTCGGCACGTGGCCGCCTGCGATGAACATCTTCCAGACGTTGCTCCGTCGCGGAAAAATGGACGAGTCGCGCAAGATGGCGGACGGCTCGCTCTTCGAATTCGAAAAAATCTATCCGCTCGACGCTGCGTTCGACACGCTCGAATCCGCGCCCCAAGATTTGCGTGAGTCGAAGCGGTACAAGGACTGCGGCGATTTTTCGATCGAGGGCCTCGCGAAAAATCTCGTCGCGGATTTCGGCGACAAGCCTCTCGACATCGTCGTGCATTCGCTCGCGAACGGATCCGAGGTGAAAAAAGCGCTGATCGAGACGTCGCGCGAGGGCTATCTGCAAGCGGTCGGCGTGAGCGCTTACTCGATGGTGTCGATGGTGGCGAAGCTCGCGCCCCTCATGAAGCCGGGCGGATCGTTCGCGTCGCTCACGTACATGGCCGGCGAGCGCGTGATCCCCGGTTACGGCGGCGGCATGTCGAGCGCGAAGGCCGCCCTCGAGAGCGACACGCGCGTGCTCGCGTTCGAAGCGGGCCGAAGGCACGGCGTTCGCGTCAACACGATCAGCGCGGGCCCCTACGCATCGCGCGCGGCGAGCGCGATCGGGATCATCGATGCGATGGTCGACTACGCCGCGAAAAATTCTCCGCTGCCCGAGGCGATCACCGCCGACGACGTGGGCCACACCGCTGCATTTCTCGCGAGCTCTCTCGCGGCAGGAATCACGGGCACGACGATCTACGTCGACAAGGGCTACCACGCGATGGGCAAGTCGATCGAAATCTAGCGGGAAAACAGCTCGAAAAACGCGCGCGCGCTCGCCCGATCGCTTGGTAGCGACGCGCGATCCCGTGTGGCGAAAACGCAAGATTAGGCTCTGCTCCCTGATCCGGAATTCATCGTCGCGAGACCGCGGAAGCGATGTCGCACAATTCCATCATGAGGAATCCTCGCGAGTTGGACCTCATCCCGAAGGCCGGCTCGGTTCTCGCTCTTCGAGTGTCTTCGATCGTTCCCTAACTTCAGGAGGAGACATGGTCATACTTAGTAAGCGGAATCTCGTCGCGTTGATTGGCATCACGAGCACGGCGCTCATTGGAAGCTTCGCAGGATGTAGCGGCGACGACTCGTCCGGCGTGACGAATCCCGGCAATGACAGCGGCACGGTGGGCGACGACGGATCGACGGGCGGCGACGGATCGAAGCCAGGCGACGGCGGAACGGGCAGCGAAACGGGCGGACCGACCGCGGTGAAGAGCGGCAAGGTCACGTTCAATCAGACGTCGATCGCCGCCGCGTTCTCGACGAGCGGCACGGCCTACTTCTACGACGCGCCGGCCGGATACGATGCGGATTGTGCCGGCTTCTCCACGGTATCGACACCCGCGGCCGCGGAATCGTCGTGCACGATCAAGGTGTGCACGGATCCCATTTCGAGCGACGCGGGAACGGTCGCGGACGCCGGCGACGCAGGTCCCATCGTCCTTCCGAACAGCGGCGACATCACGCTGAAGACGGCAGTGGATACGACCGGCACCGTCATCACGGCGAATGCCGACGGAACCTACACGGCTGCCACGGGCATCGTGAAGCTCTGGGATCCGAACGACACCACTGCGGACGTGAAATCGAACGGCAGCGCGACGAGCATCGCCGCGTTCGACGACACCGGTCTCATCACTCCTGGCAACGTCACGACGCCGAAGCTCGGAGCCACCGACGTCAGCGCGCCGGCGAC
Organism: Polyangiaceae bacterium; assembly: GCA_025934595.1. GTDB lineage: Bacteria > Myxococcota_A > Polyangia > Polyangiales > Polyangiaceae > JAICXU01. Next base: position 2,727 of record JAICXU010000229.1, read on the forward strand.
GAGCTCGACCACGTTCGACCGCGGCACGGCTCTCGCGGTCACCTACTCGGCGGGCGTCCCCGGAACGAAGCTCACGGTCCGTCTCACGACCACGAGCACGACGAGGAAGGCGATCATCAATTGCGACTTCGACGCCGCGAATGGCGCGCAATCGATCGCCGCTGCCGACCTCGGCAACTTGGACAAAGCAGGGGCGGGTGGCGTGACGGGCGCGTATTCGGTGCAAGCTCGATCGGTGAAGTCGACGACGGCGAGCGACTTCACGTTCGACGTGATTTTGAGCGCGAACGACTACGCGGGCTCGTTCACGAACGGCAACTGATTCCCAGCGGTGGTGAGTCGTGATTCTCTCGGGAAATGCGGCTCATCACGATCGGGTTCAGCCACTACTGCGAAAAAGCGCGCTGGGCCCTCGACAGGATGGGTGTAAACTACACGGAAGATTCGCACGCGCCGCTCGCGCACTATCCGGCGGCACTGCGTGCGAGCGGACAGCGCACCGTCCCCGTGCTGGTCACGGACGACGGAGTCTTCGCGGACTCGACGGACATCCTTAGATACGTCGACCCGTTCTTGCCCGAAGCCGCGCGTCTTTTTCCAGAAGAAGAGGACGCGCGCCGCGATGTGACCGATCTCGTAGAGACGTGCGATCGCGAGATCGGTCCGCGCGTGCGGCGTTGGGTCTATGCGTGGCTCTTGGGCGAGCCGGAGATCGTGCGGCCGCTCATCGAACGCTCGATGACCGACGCGGAAAAACGCATGTCGCCGATCTTGATGCCGCTCGTCATCGCGGGCATCAAGCGCGGTCTCAAGATTTCGCCGGAGCTTCGCGAATCGCAATTCGAAAAAATCAAAGCCTCCTTCGTCGCGCTCGCGCCGCGTCTCGCGGGAAAAAAATATCTCGCAGGAGATTCGTTCTCCGCCGCCGATCTCGCGCTTGCTGCGCTCTCCGCGCCGGCGCTCGGCGTCGAAAATCATCCTGTCTTGCACCCCGATCCAGATGCGTTGCCGGCCGGGATGCGAGCGCAGATCGAAGAGCTGCGCGAAACGCGCGCCGGGCAGCACGTTCTCACGATGTACCGAGACCATCGAAAGCAGGAAAATTCAGCTGCAAAATAGATGCGAGCTCGACGCGCGTCGATCTCGAGCGTCAGTGCGGGAGGCCGTCGACCTTCGTGGGCACGGAGTTGTAGATACAGCCCGTCGCGGCGTCGCAGGTTTGATCTCCAGCGTCGTCGACTGCGGAATGTCCGAGCTCGCCCTCCGCGTTCGCTCCCCAACAGTAGACCGAGCGATCGAGCCCGCCCGATCCCTCCTTGACGATCGCACAGGTGATGGCGTGCCCCGCCGTGATGGCGACGGCATTCGAAAGCATGCCGGTACCTCCGGGGCCTCGGGTTTGCACAGGTTGCGTTGCGCAGGACGTGCCGGGGAAGTAGGCGGCGAGGACCGTGCAGGTGTTCCCGACCGAGCTCGGTGCCACGCCGAGCTCGCCCTCGACATCGCGGCCTGCGCACCACACAGATCCATCGGCGCGAAGTGCACAGACGTGCACGTAACCGACGGCGAACGACGTGATGTCGTTGAAAGCCGTGCCTGCGTCCCATGATCCGAAGGGATAAGCAGTAGGCGGTTGATCGTTCGTGACGCTGGATTGAATCGAGTCGTTGCCGAACTGTGAGGCGAGATGTTGTCCCCAACAGTATCCCAAACTTGGGATCGACCCCGCGGCGCAGACGGTCGTGCGGCCTCCCGAGAGCGACGCCATCGATGTGAGTGGGCCGCCGTCGTCGAACGTGATGTGAACAGGCGGTCCGGGGTTCCCGCTCACGTCGTTGAACACGCCGTTTCCGAAGCAAACAGTACCGCTTGGTTCGAGCGTACACACACCATCTTCGTAGGAGTTGAACCGTGTGATGTCCGTGCCCGCGTCAACCGCAATGGGGCTCGGGCTGTAGTAAGTACTACCAGCGGTAAGGTCGCCCGAGGTCCCAGGAACGTGACCGAGCGATCCGCGATCGCTAAGTCCCCAACAGCTTACGACGCCCGGCCCGGCCAACAGGCACGTCGATCCGTTGCGCGTCGCGATGGACACGTTACCGCTCGTCGTGCCGGGTACTTGGGCAGGTGTATGGAACTCGCTGGTTCCCGGCGAGGTGGGCGGCTTGCCCAATTGTCCATAGCTGTTGTTTCCCCAACACCACATCGTGCCGTCACGTAGCAGCGCGCATGCGTGATCGTTGCCTACCGAGATATGTGATGCGGGGGGGAGGCCTCCGATCTTGGTTGGCGTAGCGGTGTTCGCGAGCGTTGACGGGGCTATCCCCAACACGCCTTGGGTATTGGATCCCCAACAGTAGACATCTCCATTTGCGGTGAGCACGCAAACTGCGTCTCCACCACTTTGGGATTCGAGTGCATGACTCCCCCAAGCCGCGATCTCGACGGGTGTGGTTCCACAAACGCCCTGCTCGCAGGTGTCGCCGCTCGAGCATGCATGCCCGCACGCGCCGCAGTTGTTGCTGTCGGAAGTCGTGTCGGCGCAAGCCGCGTCGCCGCCGCCACCGCCGTCACTGCTCGTCGACGCTTCGCTGCCGCCGTCTCCATCGGTCGCAGAGCCTGGCGCGTCGCCGACGCATCCGCCGTACATCGCCGCTGCGGCGACCAAAATGCCAGCCGAAAATCCCAAATATTTAGGTGTACTATGCATACAAGTCCCCTCGCTTGCCCGCGAACGATTCTAGGATGACGGAGCTCGTTACGCGACGTGCGAATAGAATTTCGAAAGCGCGCGCACCATGAGCTCGGGATCTTTCGTCCCCGCCATCTCGCGGATGGAATGCATGCTGAGCATCGGATTGCCGACGTCGACGGTGGGAATGCCGAGCAGCGTCGACGTGATGGGCCCAATCGTGGTGCCGCACGGAAGATCGGTGCGATGCGCGTAATGCTGCACGGGCACGCCGGCTTCTTTGCAGATGTCTTCGAACAAGAGCCGCGTCGGAGCGCTCGTCGCATAGCGCTGCTGCGCGTTCATTTTGATCACGGGCCCGCCGTTCACGACCGGACGATGCCGCGCTTCGTGACGGTCGGCATAGTTCGGATGCACCGCGTGCGCCATGTCGGCCGAGACGCAAATCGATCCGGCGATCGCGCGATGCTGATCGTCACGTGAGAGACCCATGCCCGCGCCGACGCGCTCGAGCAGGCGCGGCAAGAACGACGACGAAGCTCCCGTGAACGATTCGCTTCCCACTTCTTCGTTGTCGAAGAGGGCCGCGAGCGGCACGAGCCCGGGCGC
>JAICXU010001045.1 GCA_025934595.1 Polyangiaceae bacterium
ACAGAATGAACGTGGAACGCTTCGCTTCCACGAAAGATCGAAAAGCCGAAAAAATTATTTAAGGCTTCAAGAGCGGAGCCCGAAGACGCGTGCCGCCGGAGGGGCTGCGAGATATGTCTGAGGCGGCGGCCGCGAAATCGCGGGCGCGAACGTCTCGAGCCGACGCCGAGTTGCTCGCAGCCCCGGAGGCGGTGCGCGTCTTCGGGCTTCGCGAAGATCTCAATGCGTCGTCGGTGCGGGGTCGTTTCCCGTCGGCGGCGCGGGCGCTTGCGGGGGCGGAACGGCGCCTGGTGTCATCACCTCCGGCGGCGCGGGGGAATGCGTGGCTCCGCCGAGCACGAGCTCGCCGTCCACGTATTCCATCGTGTCCTTCGCCGGTCCGAACAGCGCAGTCGGATCGGGCAAACACAGCGCCACGCGAAGCACGTCGTCCATGTGCTCGACGAGCACGACGCGCGTGGCTTTCAGCACGCGACGCGGCACCTCGCGCAAATCTTTTCGATTCTCGCGTGGCACGACCACCGTCGAGATTCCGCTGCGGTGCGCGGCGAGCAATTTTTCTTTCAAGCCGCCGATCGGCAGCACGCGTCCGCGGAGCGTGATTTCGCCGGTCATCGCGAGGTCCTTGCGAACCGGCACTTTGATGAGCGCGCTCGCGAGGCTCGTCGCCATCGTGACTCCGGCGGACGGTCCGTCCTTGCGAATGAACTCCGGGAAGTGCACGTGCACGTCGACCTTTTGATAAAAATCGGCGTCGAGCCCGAGGACAGCGGCGCGGGCTCGCACGTAGCTCATGGCCGCGTGCGCGCTCTCTTCCATGCCTTTCTCGAGCAGACCCGTGATCGCGAGCTTGCCCTTCCCCGCCACGACCGCGACCTCGCACGCTAGCAATTCGCCGCCGCCGTTCGACGTGACCGACAGCCCGTTCGTGAGGCCGACCTCGTCGTGCTCTTCTTTTTTCCCGAGCCGGAACTTCGGAACGCCCAAATATTTCGGCACCGTCTTCGCGACGATTTCGATCGGCTCGATGGCCGGCGGCGCGACGGCCGCTTCGCCTTCTTTGGCTTGCGTATTTTTATTTTGATCGACGACGAAACGCGCGACCTTGCGGCACACGCTTGCGAGCTCACGCTCGAGCGAGCGCACGCCGGCCTCGCGTGTGTAGTGGTGAATCACGGTGCGAATCGCGCTCTCGGTGATCGTGACGGGCGCCTTTTCGAGACCGCATTCTTTTTTCTGGCGCGGCACGAGGTATTTGACCGCGATGTTCAGCTTCTCGAACTCGGTGTAGCCGGAGAGCTGAATCACCTCCATGCGATCTTGCAGCGGCACGGGGATCCCGCCGAGCGTGTTCGCCGTCGTGATGAACATCACGTCGGAGAGGTCGTAATCGAGATCGAGGTAGTGATCGTTGAACGTGTCGTTCTGCTCGCTGTCCAAAACCTCGAGGAGCGCCGCCGCGGGATCGCCGCGGAAGTCGGACGACATCTTGTCGACCTCGTCGAGAAGGAACACGGGATTGTTCGTGCCCGCTTTCTTCAGCGACTGAATGAGCTTGCCCGGCATCGCGCCGATGTACGTGCGGCGATGCCCGCGAATCTCCGCTTCGTCACGCACGCCACCGAGTGAAAGACGCACGAATTTACGGCCTGTCGCGCGTGCGATGGATTTCGCGAGCGAAGTTTTTCCGACGCCGGGCGGTCCGACCAGACACAAAACCGGTCCCCGCAATTTCTTGGTGAGCGCTTGCACGGCGAGGTACTCGAC
>JAICXU010000180.1 GCA_025934595.1 Polyangiaceae bacterium
CATACCACCACGTGATCAGGTTCCACGCCGATGCGCCGATGAGCGCCGCGAGCACGACGGTCTGCGTGACGATCGCGGGGTCCGCGAAGCCGGATGCGATCGTCTTCGCGACGGCGGTGCCGATGACGGCGCCGACGAAGTTGAAGATCCCGGCGATGAAGACGGCGGTGCGCACCGGCAAGACACCGGTGGAGACGACGGTGGCGATCGCGTTGGCCGCATCGTGAAAGCCGTTGATGAAGTCGAACACGACCGCCGTGATGACGACCGCGATGAGCAAGCTCAACATGGCAATCAGCCGAGCTTCACCGCGAGCTGCGTCAAGGTCTCGGCGACCTGATCGCAATGGTCCACGGCGTTCTCGAGATCTTCGAGGACCGCTTTTTCGCGAAGGAGAACCTTCGCGTCGACCGCGGGATCATGAAACAGCTTGGAAACGGCCTCGCGGTAAATTGCGTCGCCGTCTTTCTCGAGCTTCTTCAGGACGCGCGCCTCTTCGATGAGCTTGTCGTATTCGTGACGGCGGAGCATCGGCAGCGCGTTCTTGAGGACGGCCGTGCATTCGACGAGCACGTTCATGAGCTGCAGCATGGGCTCGGTGGGACGCTCGACGCCGAAGAGATCGCATGCGCGCGCGGCGCCGTTCGTGAGGTCGAGCACGGTGTCGAGCTCGGACGAGAGCCGCTGGAGATCTTCGCGATCGATCGGCGTGACGAACGTCTTCGCGAGCTCTTCTTCGACCTCGTGGACGAGCTTGTCGCCGTCGTGCTCGAGCTGCTGCACGCGCGTGCGCACGTTCTTCGGATCATCGTCTTTCGAGCCCGCGAGCACGAGCGCGCCTTGGTGCGCGACGATGGCCTGCTTCTCCAAGAAATCGAAAAACTGGTCTTCGCGTGGCAGGAGCCAGCGGATGATCGCTTGCAGCGCCATAGTGCGCAGACTTCTCGCCCGGGCGCGTGCCTGGCGTCAAGAAGTCTCGGCGGCCCCCGGCAAAAGCGCCTCGAGGCGTGCGGAAATGGGTGCAACATGCAAGTAAATTCCGGGGAGCCAGCGCGCGACGAGCATGAGATCGGGGTGGTCGTACGTGAACGCGCCGGTGGACGAAATCGCGGCTTCGACGAGCGGCCCCGCGATCGCGTTCGCCAAGGAGAGGACGACGAGCCACCGCGGCGCGCCCGCGAGCATGCGTGCGATCCAAAACGCCACGAGCACGGCGAGGGTCGCGTTCGCGGCCGGATGCGTGAACGACGTCATCGTGTAGGCCGTGACGAACGCGATGCCGTCGGCGGCGACGAGACGCGCGTCGTTCGGCGAAAGGGGAGGGGCGCGGAACATTTTTCGAGTGACGCGTGCGCCGAGCAGCGCCGCGAGCGACGCGACGAAGAAGAGCGGAAGCACCCACCATGCTTGGTCCCACAATGCGGGATGCGCGTACGTGAGGACGCCGTGCGTCGCGTGAAGGTGATCGCCGAACGTGCACACGACCGCTCCGACGAGCGCCACCAAGATCCACCGCGTCACCGCGTCATGCTAGCCTCGCGCGCATCATGACGAAGCCGTTTTTTGCGGTTAGCGGATGGCTGCTGCTGGCCACGCTGTCCGGGTGCGACAGCTGCAACAAAGAGAGCGCGGGAGCCGCGGCAAGCGCAGTCGATGCGGGGCCGCCGCCAGTCGTGAAGCTCGACGTATCGAATCCATCGCCGCACGAATGGACGGTGGACGCGGACAATCTTCCCGCGATCGCCGTCGACGGAGGAACGGTTGCGATCCTCGTGAAAAAGGAGGATGGCACGCGCATGTATTCGAACGCGACGCTCGAGATTCGATCCGTCGCGGACGACAAAGTCGTGTCGAGCATCGCGATCCTCGAGGCCGATCCCATCGTCGCGGCCGAGGGAGCACCCGACGCGTTCCACACGACGCTGCCGGCCTACAAAAAGAAGGCGCAGGAAAAAACGGACGAAGCGGCGGCTTTGCTCGCGAAGACGAAGTGGATGGCGCTCGAGGACAAGGCCGCATCACCGCCGCGAGGCGACGCGGGCGTTGCGCCCGTCGTTCTCGGCGGATATCTCGTGCAGCTTCGAAAGGCCGACAAGCTCTCGCTCGTGGTCGCGAGAGCAGCCGACAAAGATCTCACCGCGCCGGTCTTGAACGTGGACGCCAGCTCGTTCGTGGTGCCGACGCGAAAGCCGCCGACGCCGCAAAAGGGCGACCCAAGCTGCGTGTTCACGCCGTACGTGGCGGAGACCGCGCTCGACTCGGCGCACAAAGTGCTCTTGGTTCGGATCGCGCAAGCCGTGCAAGACAACGTGTGGGGATGTTTCGAGCCGAGCCAGTGGCACGTCTACCGATTTACCCCCTGACGTCTCCGCGTCGTAGCGTCTCGCGGAATGCGCGCGCGCGTTTCATCACCGCCTCCGCGTCGCTGCCGCGCGTCACGAAATGGCCCATTTTTCGCCGCGATTGCGCATCCCGCTTTCCATAGAGCACCACCTCGACGACGTCGGGGAAATTTCTCCATGACGACAGATCGAGCGGCGACTGCTTGTCCTCGCCCCACAGATCACCGAGCAAGTTCGCCATGCAATGGACGCCCGTCGCCGCATCGACGATCGGCGTGAGCGGCGCGCCCAAGAGAATGCGCGCGAGGACATCGAACTGGCTCGACGAGCACATGGCGCGCGTCACGTGCCCCGAGTTGTGCGGGCGCGGCGCGAGCTCGTTCACGTAGATCGCCACGCCGCCGACGACGAGCTTCGAACGCTCCGTCGGCCTCGCTAGAAAAAATTCGGTAGTGAGCAGTCCGGTCACGTCGAGCGCGCGGGCCGCTTTCACCGCGAGGTCGCGCATCGCGTTCGCGATCGCGTCCGACACGCGCGCCGGTACGAGCGTCAGATCCAAAATATGTGCAGAATGCATGTTCTCGAAAATCGGAAACGCGATCTCGTCATGCTTCGGCGAACCGGTCGTCGCCGGTGAGCGCGCCACGATGCAGCTCGCTTCCCTCGCGAGCTCGAGCGCCTCTTCGACGACGCACGGCGTGCCTTTCGGCAACGCGCGCGCGGGCTCCGCCGCGTCCTCGGCGTTCGCCAAATAGAATTGGCCTTTGCCGTCGTAGCCGCCGCGGGCCGTCTTCGCGATGCACGGAAAGCCTATTTTTTCCGCAGCGCGTGCGATGTCGCTCGGATCCGAGACCGCCTCGAACATCGCGTGCGGCAAGCCCTGCTCCGCCAAAAATTTCTTCTCGCGCTCGCGATGCTGCGTCACTTCCAAGACGTGCAAGCTCGGTCGCAGCTTCTCGCGCGCGTCGAGCGCACGGAGGGCGGACGTGTCGATGTGCTCGGTCTCGTAGGTCACGACGTCGCACGCGTCGAAGAAGCGCGCGAGGGCATCGCGGTCGGTATACGGCGCGTTCACGTACTTTTGCACGCGCCGGCACGCGGGAGCTTCTTTCACGGGCTCGTAGACGGCGACGTCGCCGCCGAGATCTCCGATCGCGCTCGCGAGCATCGCTCCGAGCTGTCCACCGCCGAGAATGCCGACCGTCTTCATCGCGCGGCTCGCCCGCTCACTTCTTTTCGAGCTTCTTCTCGACGTGGGCGCTGCCGTCGAGGGCCTTCTTCTCGTTCTCCGCGCGATACGATTCGACGGCGGCTTTCACTTTCGCGTCGCCCGCCGCGAGCACGCGCATCACGAACGCCGCTGCATTCGTCGCGCCGGCGGGACCGATCGCAAACGTGGCGACGGGAACGCCCGCGGGCATCTGCACGATCGAGAGGAGGCTGTCGACGCCGTGCAGCGCTTTCGAAAGCACCGGCACGCCGAGCACGGGGAGATTCGTGAGCGACGCGACCATGCCCGGCAGATGCGCCGCCCCGCCCGCGCCCGCGATGATCGCGCGGAGGCCGCGTTTTTCAGCCGATTTCGCATACTCGAACATGCGCTCGGGCGTGCGATGCGCCGATACGACGAGGGTCTCGTGCGCGACGCCGAATCGCTCGAGTAGATCGGCCGCGTGCTTCAGCGTCTCCCAATCGGAGTCGCTTCCCATGATGATTCCGACGAGCGGAGCCGTCATGCTCATGACCTAGCACGCCTCGATGTTGTAGGGTGGAAAGCTTCCTTGCGAAAGTCGAACATCCGGCGGATTTACCTCGCCACGCTCGTGATTGGAATCGCGTACGGAATCTCGATTTCGCTCACGTCGATCGTGCTCGACGCCGAAGGCTTCACGAAGAAAGCCATCGGAGGTCTCGCCGCCGTCTTCGCGTCCGGCATCGTGCTCGCGTCGCTCCCGGTCGGCTCGATCGTGCGCCGCATCAGCGCCCGCGCGACCCTGATGGTCGCAATCCTCGGCTACGCGTGCGCGGTCACGATCTTTCCGTGGCCGAAGACGTTCGCGGGGGTCGGTCTCGTGCGTTTCGTCGATGGCGCGTGCTCGGTCGGCATTTGGGTGAGCTCGGAGACGGTGCTGCTCGCGCAATCCGAAAAGAGCAAGAAAGCGCACGTGACGAGCATCTACGCGATCGCGATGTCGACGGGCTACGTCATCGGCCCGCTCATCGCGCACGGGATCGTGAAGCGCTGGCCGCCGTGGGTGGCGTTCGCGGCTTCGGGCATCATCACGCTCGGCTCGCTCGCGATCGTCGCGGGTCTCGCGAAGAATGCCCACCTGCCGCCGCCCGACGAAGGGGCGGGGTTAGCGAAACAGGCAGATGACAGTCCAAATGAACACTCATCTGCCCAAACGAGCACCTATGCCCCGTCGTCATGGGGAAGCGTGCTCTGGCGCATCAAGACCGCGTGCTTCGCCACGTTTTCGTACGGATATTTCCAGGCCTCCGTCGTTCTCTTCCTGCCGCTCTATTTGATGCACGAGCGCGGCATCCCCGAGGGCAACACGATCCTCGTCACCGCGTTCTTCGCGGCGGGCATGCTCCTCTTCTCGAACATCGCGGGACGCATCGGCGACAAGGTCGGTCATCTCGCCGTCATGCGCGTGCTCGCGTCGATCGGCCTCGTCATGATCCTCGGCTTCGTCTACTTGCCGACCTTCGCGTGGATGTGCGCGGCCGTGTTCGTCGCCGGGGCCACGCTCGCCTCGCTTTCGCCGCTCAGCATCGCGCTGCAAGGCCTCGCGATCGAGCCGAAGGACTACAGTCGCGGCAACTCGATCTACAACGCGCTCTATGCAGCGGGCATGCTCGTCGGGCCGCCGATCTCGAGCGTGATCTTCGACGCGTACAAGGGCCCGGCGATGCTCTATCACCTCGCGGCGCTGTGGCTCGTGTTCGTCATCTTCACGATCGTCTACGCGAACGACGACCCCGCGAGATCAAAACTTCACATGCCGCCGAACGCCGCGACGACCTCGTCCGAGAGCTCGCCCGCTTGATCGTGCGAGAGACCGAGCGACTCGACGAGCTGCAAATCGAACTCGAACTCTTCGTCGGTCGTTTCCAAGTCGCAGAGCGCGAGCGCGTACGCGACTTTGTACGCGAGCGAGCGCGTCTCGGGACGCGGTAAATCCTGCACCAAGACGCGCAAGCGCTCGTCCGCCTCGGCGCGCAAAAGCTTCACGCGCTCGCTCATCGCATCGTCGACGTCGTCGCCCGGGATCACGGTGGCCTTCGTGTGCTCGAGGCGATTCGTGAATCGATCGAGCAGCGTGCCGAGCTCGCCTTCGGAGATGTCGTCCTTGCCTTGCAAACGCGCGGCGACTTTGCGGAACGCCTCGACCTCTTCTTCGCGGAGCACGCGGTCGGCGGCGATCGCGAGGTAAGCGATTTCCAAAATGGCTTCGCGCTCTTTCGGCGTGAGATCCAGCTTGTCGGGTACGACGTTACCGACCTGCTCGAGAGTGCCCATGGCCCGAGACTACCACTGCTGGGGCGCGCGCGGCGGACCACCGCCTTCGTCTTGCTGGGGGAGAAGCGCGCGCACATTTTGGACGGCGAACATTCCGAGGAGCAGGAGCGCCCACCAGTCGCTGGGGTCGGTGACGAGCACGAAGAGGCCGATCAGCACGGCGACGACGACCGACACGTAATGCGCGGCCCGAATGCCGGGCGCGCCTTTGAAGTGTGCGAGCGCTGCGGCGAGCGCGTTGCCGCCGTCGAGCGGAATCATCGGGAGCAGATTGAGCGCGCCCCAGACGAGGTTCACGTAGATGACCATCTCGAGCACGTCGCGCGCGAGCGCAGGCAGGCCGCTCGACACGAGGAGCGGCGCTCCCAAATAAAGCGCGCCGCCGATCACGATGCCGACGAGCGGGCCCGCGACGCTGATGACGATGCGCTTCACCGTACCGACGTTTTTGTGAGCCCACGACGTGGTGCCGCCCATGCCGTGAAGATCGATGCGAGGCGTAAGACCGAACGCGATGCCGGAGAGGGCGTGCCCGAGCTCGTGCGCGAGCACCGATACGAACACGATGACGACCCACGCGAGAACACGCGGCACGTTGAAGGGGCCTTGGGCGCTGAGGAGCAGCGCCATGAAGAAAAAAGGCGCGTGGACCGTGACCGGAATGTTTCCGAGCGAAAATCGCATCATCGCGTTTCCCCTATCTATCCTTAAGACCGCGCGAGCCGCCTGGAAATGGGTGCTTTTTTCGTGGTAAGCGAAGCGTGTGGTCAAAGTCACTCAACATGCCCCCGGCGGCAACATCCGGCCGTTC
>JAICXU010000176.1 GCA_025934595.1 Polyangiaceae bacterium
AACGCGGCGAGGGGAGAGATGACGCCGCCGAATCCTTTGATCGCGACGTCACGAGCTTTCGCGAGAAGGTCGTGCGAGCCGCAGATCGCGCCGGCGATGGTGTCGCCATGACCGCCGATTCCCTTCGTCGCCGAATGAAGGGAGAGATCGACACCGAGCGCGAGCGGTGTCTGCGAAAACGGCGTCGCGAACGTGTTGTCGGCGACCGTCAGAATATTTTTGGAACGCGCGAGCGAAGTGACCTCGGCGATGTCGGTGATCCCGAGCGTCGGATTGGCCGGCGTTTCAATGTACAATACACGCGTTTTGGCAGTGATGGCGGCCGCATATGCGCCTGGGCTCGTGGCATCGACGAACGACGTCGCGATGCCGAGCTTCGGCAAGCGCTCTCGCATCAGGCGAGCCGTTTCCGCATAGAGCGCGCGCGGCGCGACGATGTGATCGCCGGATTCGCAGATCGAAAAAAGCGCGCCGCAGATCGCTGCCATGCCGCTCGCCGTCGCGCATGCGGCTTCCGCGCCTTCGAGCGACGCGAGCGATCGTTCGAGCGATTCGACGGTGGGATTGCCCCAGCGACCGTAAATGTACGCGTCGTTTTCGTGGCGAAACGCGGCTGCGGCGTGCTCGGCGCTGTCGAAGCCGAACGCGGAGGAGAGCACGATGGGCGTTTCGAGCGCATGGAAGGCAGACGCTTCTCCAGGCGCGTCGCCGGCATGTACGCACGCGGTGGCGAGCTCGCGTTCTCGCGATGCGAGCGCTTCGCGATACGAAATCGTCTCGTCGATCACGGGCGCAGCGTAGCAGGCCGCGCGCGAAGTGATCGCTCGTCGCGTGCGTGCGCGACCGTGACGACGACGCCGGCCGTGATGACGAGCGCCATGCCGACGAGCGCGGGCCCCGCCGGATGATCGTGGAGCAAGATCGCGCCTAAAATGGCGGTGAAAACGACGTTGAGATAACCGAATGGGCTCACGCGGGCAGCGAACTCGAGCGCGTACGCACGTGTCATCGCGAGCTGCGCGAAGCCGCCCGCGAGGCTTCCGATCAGGATCCACAGGAGCTCGCCGCCGAAATCGATCCGCGTCGTCGGCAGCGTGATGATGCACATCGCGACGAATGCGAACGTCGAAAAGTGCGCGACGATCGCCTCGGGCGATTCGGTCGGGCCCACGCGACGAAGGCTCAGCATCGCGAACGCGGAAAATCCGGATGACACGATCGCGATGGTGGCCGGCACGATCATTCCTGCCTTCGTCCCCGCGTCGAAGAGGAGCGGCGGACGAAGAATGAGCACGACACCCGCCGCGGCGAGCGGGATCGCGGCGAAGACGCGCCGACCCGAGCGCTCGCCGAGCACGATCGGACCGAGCACCGCCAAAAAAACGGGCGCGAGATTCAAGAGCGTCGCCGCGTCGCCGAGCGCGAGATGCTCGTTCGACAGAACCCAGAACGTGCATCCGAGCGCGAACGTGCCGAAGAAGCTCCGCGCCCACATCGCGTGCGTGGAGCGCGGAAAAATCGGTACGCCGCGCGCACGCCCGACGGCAATGGCGAGGACCGCGCCGATCGCCGCGCGCGTCATCGCGACGATCTTCCAATCGGTGTGACCGCTCGTCGTCCGCGCGCACACGTTCATGGTCGCGAAGAGGGCGGCGCCCAGGACCATCCATGCATAAGCTCGCGCCGGCGACCTTCGCGGCCCCTGATTTTGGCTCTCTTTGACGACGACGGGCACGGTCAAGGAGTCAGCATCCTACAGTTCTGCGTGAGGGCCCTTGTGATAGCCTGAAAAGGCCATGGCCGAGGACGATCCGAAAGCGCCGCGGGGCGATGGCGAAAAGCCGCGTCGCGGTCCTTTGCGCACGAAGCCGCTCGACGACTCGAACGAGTTTCGGAGCGCGCTCCAAGCCGAGCTTCGCAAGCACGCTCGTCCGACGTTGCTCGTCATCGCCGGCCCCGACGTCGGCATGCGCATGCTGCTCGACAAGTCGATCGAGATCGGTCGCGACCCCGAGGCCGAGCTCCCTCTCCGTGACGAGAGCATCTCGTGGCGCCACGTGCGCGTCGAAGATCGCGGCGCGGGCGAATGGGCGGCGGTCGACATCAAGAGCACGAACGGCACGCTTCTCAACGGCCAGCCTTGCACCGATTCGCCTTTGAAACCAGGCGATCGCATCATCATCGGCAAGACGATCTTGGAGCTGCAAGAGCAGGATGCGATTCGCGCGGGCTTCAACGCGGAGGTCGAGCGACTACTTACCGAAGACGAGCTGTCGGGCTTGTGGGTCAAACGCCGATTCGATGCGCAGCTTGCCACGACCGCCTCCGCCGTCGACGTCGGCACCATTCCTTGTGTCAGCGTCATCGTCATGGACTTGGACGGCGTAAAAGGAATCAACGACACTCATGGACACGACATGGGCGCGTACGTCATCGGCGAGTCCGGCAAAGTGATCGGCAAAGTGATCGGCGATCGCGGATTCGCCACGCGATTCGGTGGTGACGAATACGCGGCCGGGTTGCCGGGCATGAAAAAAGAAGATGCGGTCGCCGTCGCCGAAGCCATCCGCGTGGCCATCAACGAGCATCACTACGAGCGGCGCGGCATCGTCGTGAAGCCCGGCATCAGCTGCGGCGTGGCCACGCTTCCCGAAGACGCACGCGATGCCGAGTTGGTCTTTCGCGCCGCAGACCAAGCTCTCTACCGCGCGAAACGCGCCGGAAAAAATCGAGTTCTGACCTGATCGCTTTCAACTAGAAGAGCACATGCATCGAGTCGACTGCGAATCCTGCAAGGCTACGTACCAGGTCGACGAGCGGCGAATTCCGCTTACCGGCCTGAAGATGCGCTGCCCGAAATGCGGGCACACCTTCCTCGTGAAAATCGAAGGTGGCGTGGCCGTCGTGAAGCCGATCCAAGCCGGCGGTGTGGGCGGCGCGGCTCCTCCTCCGTCGTCGAAGCCGGAGTCGGCTCCGAAATCACCGGCGGCCGCGTTGCAGGACGATCCATTTGCCGATCTCCCGAGCCCCGTGAAAGCAGGGATGCCGCCCGCAGCGAGACCTGCCCTACCTCCGACGCAACAAGAGAGGCGGCCGCTGCTCGGCGCATCGTTCGGCGCGAAGCCGGCGCTCCCGCCGACCAAGCAAGAGAAGCCGTCGCCGCTCGCGAAAGATTCGCCGGCCGCACCGGTGGCGCCGAAGGCGCCGCGACCAGGCCTCTCGCTGGACGATTTGCCGGCGGTCGTCGGGGCAGGAAAACCGAGGCTCCCGGCAACCCTCCCTCAACGCGATCCGGCACGCCCGCCGACGATCGCGAGGCCGATTCCGAAAGCGCCTTCGCTCGAGCTCGAGATGGATTTGCCCGCGAAAGCGAAGCCAGATCTGCCGGCGCTCGCGGCGCGGCTCGCAAAAGCATCGGCATCCGCGACATCGCCGACGGCGGCGAAATCGCAGCCCGCGAAAATGATGCCCGAGCGAGCGCAGGCACCGAAGCTCGCGCCTCCCGCGCAGCCGCCCGAGCTCGACGCGGCATTCGGCGAAATCGATCTGCCCGCGATCGGAGCCGCGCTTCCCGCGGTGTCCGCGGCCCTCCCCGAGCTCGCGGCCTCGCTTCCCGAGGTAGCGGCCTCCTTGCCCGCGCAAGTCGAGAGCTTGCCGATGGCCGCGCATGCGCTTCCGGCGAACATCGACAGCTTGCCGATGTCGGCGGATAGCTTGCCCGTGACGGCAGAGAGCCTGCCCATGACCGCCGAGAGCTTGCCCGTGCATGCGGAGAGCTTGCCGCTCCGTTCGAGCGCGCCGCCCGCCGACATCATCGCGCAGGATGATCTCGGAGACTTCGGCGAGCTCGATCTGCCGCCGGGTCCGCTCAGCAATCGGCCACCCGCGCGTACGTCGAGCGTTCCACCACAAAAAAAACCAGCCGACGACATGGGCGTCGGTCGCGCGGCAGATTTCGGCGATCTCTTCGGACCGAGCGATCCACCGAAAGCGGCGTCGGCGCCTGCGCACGATCCGTTCAGCGACGCGATCGAGAGCGTGTCGCGCAACTCCGTCGTGGATGCACACGAGAAAGTCGCCGGCGGCGGGGGGTACGGCGAGGTGTCGCTCGGTGGCGACCCCACCGAATCGATCATTCCGCAAGAAGCGCCGGTCCCGGTCGGCCCGCCCGCAGACACGAGCGGTCCGGCTTCCGGAGGTGGCGCTCCCACGGAGGTGGCGCTCGGCGCTTCGCCCGCTCGTTCTCGCGCTCGCCCGATCGAAGAGCCGAAAAAAGGCGGAAAACGCTGGATTTTGGGGCTCGTCGCGATCCTCGTCATCGGCGGAGCGGCGCTCGAGGCGACGCCCTACGGCGCGTTCGGTCGCTATCCGATCTCGGATTTGATCCATCAGGCCGACTATCAGCGCGCGGCGATGGCGGCCGGAGCATCCGCGCGAACGAAGATGCTCTCGGATATTTTTTCGGATTCACGTGCGGCCGTCGAAGCCGTGGAGGCGGCCCACAAAGGGTCACCGCGCGCGCGTCCGCTCGCAGCCTACTTCGCGGTCGCGGAATACGAGCACGAGCTTCGCTTCGGCGAGGACGCCGATCTTTCGGCGCGTGCGCACGTCGCGCTCGGCGAAATTCCGCCGAACCTCGACGTGAAATACGTGCCGGTCGCGAACGCGCTCCAGACCGCGCTCGGCGACATCGCGAAAGGACGTGCGGCGCTCGACGCCGCGAGCGCAAAGACGGCGGGCGATCCGATCCAGGAAGACATTGCCTATGCACGCGGCGCTCTCGAGCTTCGCGCGCGCGACGGCAAAGCGGCGGCGACGGCGTTCGAAAAAGCGATGGCGATGCGCCCGTCGGACGGTGCGAAAAACGCACGCGCGCATTACGGGCTCGCGCGCGCGCACCTGCTCGAGAGCGACGTCGCGGGCGCAAAAAAAGAAATCGATCTCACGATCGCGGCGTCGCCGAAGCACGTCGGCGCGCGCTTCTTGAAAGCCAAAATCGCGTGGGAAATCGATCACGACGACACGGGAGCGCTCGATGCGCTCGCGTCGATCCTCGACGGCGCATTCAAGGACGGCGCTTCGCCCACGGAGCAAGCGAGCGCCTTCGCCTTGCGCGGCGACGTTCAAGAAGCACGCGGACGTCCCGCGGAAGCGCGTGCGGCGTACGCCGCTGCGTTGAAGGTCGAAGCGCACAATGTCGACGCGCTCATCGGACAGGGTGAGGTCCTTTACAGCGAAGGTCGTTTCACGGAAGCCGTTTCGCGTTTCGACACCGCAGTGCAATCCGATCCCCTCAGCGTCCGCGCGATTCTGAGCGACGCGAAAGGAAAGATCGCGCTCGAGCATCTGGCCGACGCGAAGACGCAGCTCACCGCGGCGCGCGCTGCGTTTCCGAAGGATCCGCGCGTCGCCGTCCAGCTCGGAAAGGCGAACGAAGCGCTCGGCGACAAGCCCGCCGCGGAGCACGAGTATCTCGCGGCGCTCGATCTCGTCGACGTCACGAAGACCGAAGCGATCGAGCCGTACGTGGCGCTGGCTGCGCTTCTCGCCGGCGAGGGCCGCACGAAGGATGCGGAAGCGAAGCTCGAAGAAGCGCGATCGCGACTGCCCGATTCGGCGCAAATGCAGCGTGCGCTCGGTGAAGTGGTGGCTGCGCAAGGCAACTACGACGACGCGGTCACGCACTACAAATCCGCGATCGCAAAGAATCCGAACGACATCTCCACGAAGTTTTTGCTGGGCGTCACGTACCGACGCATGGGCAAAATGGATTTGGCGTCCTCCGAGTTCGACGAGGTCGTCGCGAGCGACAAAGATTATCCCGGCCTCGCGCTCGAACGCGGCCTCCTCTACGAGGCATCGGGCGACGTCGACAAAGCGCTCGAGCAATTTCAAGCGGCCCTCGCGAAAGCACCCGACGATCCGGATTTGCAGCTTCGCGTCGGCGCGGCGTACGTCGCGATCGGTCGAACGGCGGAAGCCGTTCCCGTGCTGCAAAAAGTCCTGAAGGCGCGGCCCGACAGCGCCGAGGCGAATCATTATTTGGGTCGCGCGATTTTTTTGCAGAACGGCGCGAATCAAGGAGACGCGATGCGCTACTTGAAACGCGCCGTCGAGCTCGATCCGAACCGCGCCGAATACCACCTCTACGTCGCCTGGGCGGCGAACAACGCGGTGCCCGCGCAGCTCGGTCTCGCCAAAGACGAAATCGACAAGGCGCTCGGTTTGGACAAGCTGCTCGCGGACGGCTACTGGCAGCGCGGGGTCCTGGAACAAAAAGAAGGATCGATCGACGATGCCATGCGCGACTTGAAACGCGCGCTGGAGCTCAAACCGACGCGCACCGACGCGCATGCGACGCTCGCACTTTGCTACGACAACAAGAACGATCCTGCGAACGAGATGGCGGAATGGCAAAAAGCGATCGCGGGAAATGATCGCGTGCCGGAGTGGCGCCTTCGGTTCGGCAAGCTGCTGCTCGATCGCGGAAATGCGGGCGAAGCCGCGAAGCACCTCACGTTCGCGGCGAGTGAAGGCGAGAAGATCGACCCGCGGCCGGGATGGTTGCCCGAGGCAGAGTTCGCGGCAGGAGAGGCGCTACGAAAAACGGGCGCGCGTGAGCAGGCGATCGTGCAAATTCAGCGCGGCGACCCCATCATCTTCGTGGAAGGCGCTGACTGGCCGATGGGGATCGTTGGCCTGGTTGCAGGTCGGTTGGCTGACGAATATGACACGTTGGC
>JAICXU010000891.1 GCA_025934595.1 Polyangiaceae bacterium
CCCGCGGACGTTGCGACGACACGCGCGAGGCCTTCTTTTTTCAAATGCGCGAGGAGATCACGTGCGCCACGAAACGGCCGAATTTGGCCCAAATAATGCTCTCGAAAGATTTCTTTCTTGCGTCGCGCGATGCGCTCGCCCGTCTTGGACTTCGCGTCGACGCCGAGCGCGGGTAGCAATTTGTCGCCGCCCATCCCGATGAGTGGGCGCACGCGCGAAAACGCCACAGGCACACCTTGCTCGGTGAAGGCGTCCACGAATGCTGCGGCGTGCGCTTCGTTGCTGTCGAGCAGCGTTCCATCGATGTCCAAAAGGACGCCGCGCACGATCCGAGCGAGCGATTTCGATTGCGCGTTGACGACGCCGGCTTGCATGCAAGGCAGCGCTGCAAAAGAAATGCCCGATCTCACGGTTTGTTTGCTTCAGCTCACGATCCGACTCTCGACTTTTTCGCGCTGCGTCGAATGAGGGTTCGTCTTCGGCTCGAGATCCAACCGCACGGGGAGCACGATCATAGGAACGCCCGCGTGCTGCAGCCTGCGTTGGATCGTGAACGCGGTCTCGTTATGAAGCACGCGATTGATCGCGGAGTCTTCTTCGAAAATGAGCTGTCCTGCGACGAAGAGGCCGTGCGGAAATCTTCGAATCAAATCGACTCCGATGCGCTCGGCCTCTACCGCGACCTCGATGCCGGTCGCGAAGACGGCTTCGGCGGGCAAGCCGAGCGTCGCCGCGTAATCGACGTATTTTTGCAGCTCCCTTTCGGTGCGCGCTTCGAGCTGCGCGACCTCCGCTGCGCCTTTGAAATTGCCGGAATCGACGATCGCGATCGAGCAGAAGACGACGCCCTCGTAGTGATCGGGAAACATGCGGAGCAGGGTCATGAGCGCGTGTCGCCCGAGGCCGCCGTAGCCGCCGACGAAGAGGAGCGCCACGGGGCGAGTCGGATCGATCTCGGGGAGCGAAGGATCGAGGCTCGGTTCCTGGCCGAGCGCGCGCACCGACGGTGGCATCGACGGAGCATGGGATTTGGAGGGTAGGGGATCGGGCAACGCGACATCGAGGCGGCGGATGGCGACGCGCACTTTGTCGTAATGGCTCTTGATGTAGACACATATCGCGACCAGCGCGCCCGTGAGCACCAACGTGAGCCAGCCGCCTTCACTGAACTTCTCGAAGCAGGTGACGACGAGGATCGTGACGCAAAGCGTGAGACCCACGACGTGAATCGGTAGATGGCGGAGCCAATCCTTCTCGACCTTGCGCTCGCGAACCCAATGGAGGCTCATGCCGAGATTGGACAGTGAGAACGTGAGGAACACGTTGATCGAGTACATGACGACGAGCCGCGACACGTCACCGTGTGTGTAGAGGAGCGCCGCCATCGACGATCCTCCCATGAGGAGGACGCCGTTCTGCATGCTGAGACGTTCGGAGAGCGCGGCGAAACGATGCGGCAGCCAGGAGTCGACGGCCATGTTCGCCATGACGCGCGGGCCGTCGAGGAAGCCGGCCTGCGCCGCAATGAAGAGAAGGCCTGCTTCCGACACGAGCGCCAAGAGCACGAACCATTTGCCGACCGCGAATCCACCGAGAGTCCACGATCCCGCTGTTTTTTCGAGCAAAACGGCGTTCATGGTCTGGCCTTCGACGGGCATCACGTGCATGAGCAGGTAGGCCAAGATGATGCCGCCCGCGGTGATGGAGAGCGACGCGGCCATGAGCACCATCGTGCGTTTCGCCGTGCGCACCTTCGGCTCGCGCATGATTTGGATGCCGTTCGAGACGGCTTCGATCCCCGTGTAGGTTCCGCCGCCGAGCGAATACGCGCGTACGAAGAGCGCCAGTGTTCCGAGCGCACCGAGCGAGGCCACGGTCATGTGATAGCCGTGAGCGGTTTCGGTCATCACGCTTCCGAGCTGACCCAGCGATCCTCCAATCGCGACCACGAGAAGAACGACGTGGGTGAGAACGAACGCGAGGAACAGGGGAACGATCGAGGAAACGGACTCCTTCACACCGCGCACGTTCAGGATCGTGAGTATGGCGATGGCAGAGATTTCGAGCATCACCTTGGTGCGCTGCACCGGATCGAGCCAGCTGCCGATCGCTTCCGGCGGAAGCTGCGTGTCTTCGATCCAGCGGCGCGGGATCAGGCTGAAGAGAGCGTCACCTCCGGCCGCG
>JAICXU010000075.1 GCA_025934595.1 Polyangiaceae bacterium
ATTTGGCTCGGCGCGAAGCTATTCCCCGGCGTGGGCGATCGCGTGCTCGCCAAGAACGGATTCTCCTCGCAGCAAACCGAGGAGTCGCGCGATCCACGGACGCCGGACAACCTCTTCGAGCCCGTCTCCGGCGATCACGGTGCGCATGGCCGCTTCGACGAGCGCGCGAAGAGCACGTCGGTCGAGCTCGTGCTCGCCACCCACCCGCGGGCCTGGGCGGCGGTGGCTTGCGTTGCGGTCTGTGCCGCGATTGCGCTCGCCTGGCTCGGCTCCGCGCATTTGCTCTGAACGAGGAAAATGCCGCAAAATATCGAGGATTATGCGCTGATTGGAGATCGCGAAACCGCCGCGCTCGTCGGGCGCAACGGCTCGATCGATTGGCTTTGCATGCCTCGCTTCGATTCACCGGCATGCTTCGCCGCGTTGCTCGGCAGCCCCGAAAACGGCCGATGGCTTCTCACCCCCGACGCAAAGACGAAGCTCACGCGACGTAGCTACCGCGAAGGCACGCTCGTGCTCGAAACCGAGCACGAGACCGACGGCGGCACGGTACGCGTGATCGATTGCATGCCGGCACGCGACGACGATCATCCCTGCGTGCTTCGGATGGTCGAAGGCGTGTCCGGATCGGTCGCGATGACGCTCGAGCTCGTCTTGCGATTCGACTATGGGTCGCTCGTTCCATGGGTGCAGCGCACGAAACGCGGCATCGTCGCGGTGGCGGGGCCCGACGCCGTCACGTTCGACTCCGACGTCGAGCTCAAAGGCGAAAACTTGAAGACCGTGGCCCATTTCACGGTGAGCAAAAAGCAAAGGCTCACATTCGCCCTCACGTGGTCGCCTTCGTTCGCGGTCAAACGAGATACGCGTTCGGACGTCGCCCGTCAGATCCGCGAAACGGCCTCCTGGTGGAAACGATGGTCGTCGTCGGCCGACTACCATGGACCTCACAAGGACACGGTCGTTCGATCTCTCATTACGCTCAAAGCTCTCACCTACGCACCTACCGGCGCGATCGTGGCGGCGCCCACGACGTCTCTTCCCGAGGCTTGGGGCGGACCTCGAAACTGGGACTATCGGTATTGCTGGCTTCGCGATGCGACATTCACGCTGTATTCGCTGATGAACGCGGGATACACCGAAGAAGCGCGGGCGTGGCGCGATTGGCTTCTTCGCGCGATCGCGGGAAATGCGGGGCAAACCAAGGCCATGTATGCAATCCGCGGTGAGCGGCGCATCGAAGAAATCGAGCTTCCATGGCTCGGAGGGTTTCATGGGGCGAAACCAGTGCGCATCGGTAACGCCGTCCACAAGCAGCTGCAGCTCGATGTCTATGGGGAGGTGTGCGATGTCCTCTACTTGAGCGCGCGGACTCGGCTCAATCACATCGACAAGCACATTTGGAGCCTCCAAACCAAGCTCATGGATTTTTTGGAGGGTGCATGGAAGGAGGCCGACGAAGGCATGTGGGAGGTGCGTGGACCTCGCCGCGACTTCGTTCATTCCAAGGTCATGGCATGGGTGGCGTTCGATCGATCCGTGAAGATGATCGAGGAGCTGAAGCTCGAGGGCCCTCGCGACCGGTGGCGCGAGACCCGCGACCGAATCCACGAGGAGGTCATGCTCAAGGGATTCGACGACGCGTCGGGCGCCTTCGTGCAGTACTACGGCGCGCGCGAGGTCGATGCGAGCGCGCTTCTCATTCCACTCGTCGGATTTTTGCCCGCCACCGACAAGCGCGTGGTCGGAACCATTCGGCAGATCGAGAAAACGCTGCTCGTCGACGGCTTCGTCCGCCGCTATCGCACCAAAACGGAGACGGACGGCCTTCCGCCGGGCGAGGGGTGCTTCTTACCGTGCTCGTTCTGGCTCGCGGACGTGTACATGCTCCTCGGCCGGCGCAAAGAAGCCTGTGCGCTCTTCGACCGGCTCGTCGCGCTGGCGAGCGATGTCGGGCTCCTGTCCGAAGAATACGATCCCGTCGGCCGTCGTTTTCTCGGAAATTTTCCGCAAGCGTTCTCGCACGTCGCGCTCGTGAACACGGCGCGCAACCTCTATTCGAAAAACGGACCCGCGAAGCATCGGCACGCGAAAGTCGGGGCCGGAGGAATCGGCGGAGCCCGCATCCGCAAGCGATGATTTCCCGATGCTACATGCAGCGCTGGGGGACGACGAACGCCCCTTCGGCCGAGTGACAAAAAAAATTCGGGCCCTGCTAAGCTTGGATACGTGCGCGAAAAGACCTCGACCATCGCCGCGAGCAAGAGGGTGGGCGAGGTCCTTCTCTCGGCGAATCTCTTGAAGCCGGAGCAGTACGAAGCGGCGATGAAAGAGATCGAGGGAACGCCCGACCGCGTCGAGGATGCGGCGATCGCGCTCGGCTTCGCAGCGGAGGCCGACATCTTGAAAGCGCTCGCCGCGCATTTCAAAACGAACTTCGTTTCGTCCGATCGCTTGTCGCGCGCCGAGATCGCGCGCTCCACGCTCGAGATGGTGCCGCGTCGTGTCGCGGAGACGTTCGGCGTCTTTCCCGTGATGTTCGACGCGAAGAGCCAAGTGCTCAGCGTCGTTACCGCCGACCCCGACGACGCCACGCTGCTCAACGAGATTCGTCAGGTCTCCGGTGCGAAGGACGTGAAAGCGTTCTTGTCGCGCCCCGCGGCCGTGCGCGCGGCGATCGCGAAATCGTACGGCGGTGACATTCACGCGTTCGCGATGCTCGATCGCGCCGCGCAGCAGCGCTTCCACGCGATGCTCGACGTCTACGACCGCGGCACGATGGGCGAGGCGTCGGTTGCGGAGGCGCTCGTCCGCGAAGAGGGCCGATCTCGAACCGTGACCGAGCGCGACCTCTCGCGTACGGCGGAGAACAAGCTCGGCAAAGATTCCGTGTCGAACGAGTCGATGCTCGAGCTCTGCAACGTGATGGTGTCGCTCCTCGAAAACGGCCGCGCGGAGCTACGCGGTCACTCGTCGCTCGTCGCGCGCATCGTTCGGCGTGTCGTCGAGCGCATCAATCTCGGACCAGCGGCGGTGTCAGCGTGCGTGGCGGCGGCGTATCTTCACGACGTCGGAAAAATGGGCACGTTTCATCTCACGGCGCTCAATGCGAGCGAGTACGACGGCCACAAATCCGCCGCGCAAAAAGCGCACGCGACGCCCACGCGCCTGCTCGAGGGTGTGCACCTTCCGCCAGACACGGTGTCTGCCGTCCTGCACATGTACGAGCGTTACGACGGCAAGGGATTTCCGGAGTCGCTCGCGGGAAAAGAAATTCCGCTCGGCGCACGCGTGCTCGCGATCGCCGACACGTACGCGGATCTCACGGAAAACCCGCGCAATCCGTATCGCAAGCAGCTCTCGCCCAAAGAAGCGTGCGAGGTGCTCGTCAAATACAAGAGCACGATTTTCGATCCGCACTTGGTCGATCTCTTCAAGGCTGCGGTCGTCGGCGACGACGTACGAGCGCGTCTCATCGGAGATCGGTACGTGGCGCTCCTCGTCGATCCCGATCCCGAGGAGACGACGGTGCTCGAGCTTCGCATGTTCGAGCAAGGCTTCGACGTGAAGACGGCGCGCTCGCCCGAAGCAGGTCTCAAAGTGCTGTCCGGCACCGATGTCGACATGGTGGTCAGCGAGCTCGATTTTCCGCAAGGCGACGGCCTTCAATTTTTGGCCGAGGCGCGAAAGCTTCCGAAAGGCAAAGACGTGCCGTGGGTCATTCACGCGCGCCGCCAAGCGAAGGCCGATGCGCAGCGCGCATTCGAGCTCGGCGTGCTCGACTACGTGGCGAAGCCCGCGCCCACGGACGTGTTCGTCGCGAAGCTGAAAGCGATCATCGAGCAGCGCGCGATGCAACGAACCGCACGCGGCGTGTCGGGATCCCTCCGCGAGATGGGATTGCCCGACATCATCCAAATCCTCTATCACGGCCGAAAAACCGGCAAATTGCGCATCCGGAGCGGCTCCGAGCAAGGCGAGATTCACGTCGACGCGGGCGCGGTCGTCAACGCGCTTCTCGGAGATTTGCGCGGAGCCGACGCGTTCTACGCGATGCTCAAGCTCTTGGACGGCGACTTCGCGCTCGATCCGCAATTCAAGCCGCAGGTGCGTGTCATCGAGCAATCGAGCGAGGCGCTCCTCCTCGAAGGCATGCGCCGGATGGATGAGGGGATCAGTTGAAGAAGATCTCGACCTCCACCAGGAACCTCTTTATTTGAGCGGCTCGCCGTCTTTCACGCCGAGCGCCGGTGGCATGGTCGGGCTCTTCGTCGCGAACTTTCCGAGCGCGTCGTACGCGGCGTATTTGAACATCTCGGCGAGCGTCGGATAGTTGAAGACCATCTCGATGAACGAGTCGACCGTGCCGCCGAGCATCAGCGCGGTCTGTCCGATGTGCACGAGCTCGCTCGCGCGATCTCCGATGCAGTGACAGCCGAGCAGCTTTCGCTCGGTGCGATGAAACAGCATCTTGATGACGCCGTCTTTGTCGCCGACGATTTTTCCGCGCGCGTTGTCGCGGTAAAACGCGCGTCCGACGACGTAATCGATCTTTTGTTCCTTCGCGTTTTCTTCGGAGAGGCCGACGCAGCTCACCTCGGGGATCGTGTACACGCCGTACGGAATCACGTGGGAGACTTGCCGCTTGTACGTGAAACCGAACGCGTGGCACACCGCGACGCGCGCTTGCTCCATCGACGTCGACGCGAGCGCCGGAAATCCGATGACGTCGCCCGCGGCATAGATGCTCGGAAGCGGCGTTCGATAATCGTGATCGACTTGGATGTAGCCGCGCTTGTCGGTGGGGACGCCGATGTCGGCGAGACCGAGATCTTCCGTGCGTCCGGAGCGACCCGCCGCAAACAGCAGCTTTTCACCGACGATCGTGGCCTTTTCGCCTGGCTTGCCGTCGGCTGCCGGCATCGTGACCTCGCACGCGATCCCTTGCGGCGTCCTCGCGACCGCGCCCGGAGTCACGCCGAGGCGCATGTCGACACCGAGCCCCGACATCGCGGCTTGGAGCCTCTCTCCCATTTCGAAATCCAAAAATGGCAAAAGGCGCGCGCGTGATTCGACCAGCGTGACGTCGACGTGCATCGCGGCGAACATCGAGGCGTACTCGCAGCCGATGACGCCGCCGCCGATGATCGTCATCGTCTTCGGCAGGCGATCGATCATGAGCACCGTGTCGGAGTCGTCGATGTCTTCGTCTTCGAACGGGATGTTCGCCGGTTGATGCGGCTTCGAGCCGGTCGCGATCAAGAAAAATTCGGCGGTCATGCGTCGCACGGGTCGGCCGAGCGCCGACACTTCGACGGTGTGCGCGTCGACGAACCGCGCGACGCCGTTCACGATCGGCACGTTGTGGCGATCGAGGTTCCAGTGAATTCGCGCGACCTCGAGCTCGCGCACCGCGTTCTTGCGCGAGAGCAATTTCGGAACGGCGAGCCCTTCGTTCACTTCGATCGACAGGCCATAGAGCTCGCTCTGCCTGTAACCCGACAGGAAAATCGCGGTCTCGCGCAGCGTCTTCGATGGCAACGTTCCGGTATGGACCGCGGCGCCGCCGGGCTCCGCGGCGCGTTCGACGAGCGCGACTTTCTTTCCGAAGTACGCGGCTTGGACGGCGCCTTTTTCACCGGCGGGCCCGCCGCCGAGCACGATGAGATCGAAGTCGTAGCTCACGGCTCGAACGTATCACGCTGAAATCCAGCGCAATGCGTCAGCGACACGGCCGCGCATGTGGGCGCGAATTCAGCTGAATCGTGAGCTTTCATCCGTCGTCGTACGGGAATGCGAACTTTTCTTTCCTTCCGTCTTGCCTCGAGCCTTGCTTCGATTGCTCTCGTATTCACCGCCGCGACCAATGCGCGCGCGCAATCTGCGCCCGCCGCGCCGGCCTCGTCGCCGGCTCCGACCACCGCTGCACCATCGACCGCAACCCCCTCCACCACACCCACGACATCGTCACCCAACGCAACCCCATCGTCGGCTGCGTCCGCAACCGGCGCACCGAGCCCGGCGCCTGCCGCGCAGCCCGAAGAAGATCCGGGATCGAAGGCGCGTTTTCGATTCGCGGTCCATTTGCTCGGAGGTCCCTGGTTCGTGCCGAGCCGCACCGGCGGTGGTGGTGGTGCGGGCGTGCAGCTCGGCGTGCAATTGAACGACATGTTCGGCGTGTATTACTCGGGCACCGGTGCGATCGGCGTCGCGGGCAGCAGCGGCGCCACCGGATCGGGCGCGTCCGCCGGAGCATTCGTTTACAACTCGGTCATGGGCGACGTCACGCTCGCGAACATTCTCCAGCTCGGTTTGGGCCCTTCGCTCGACACGCTCGCATTCGGCAGCAGCGACGTGAGCACGAGTGGCTCGCAAGCCACGGCTCTCGGCGGAACCTATTTCGGAGTCCAAACGCGCGTCGGCATCGCGGTCGGTGGAAGCAAGCCCGGCCGGCACGGACGCTTCATGCTCGGGCTCGAGGTGCATCCGACCTTCGCATCGGGAATCGTGCCGATCAGCGCGTTTCTCACGATCGGCGGCGGCTCGTTCTGATTTGCGCGCGGCTTACGGTCGGCGCGCTGTCATCGATTTTCGAATCGCGGCTTCGGGCGCGGCGTCGTCGAACACGACGTCGCGTCCTTGCAGCGAGAGGCCGAGCTTTTTCCAAATCGCGTCGAGGTCGACGTCCACCGACGCAAATCCGAGCTTTTGATAGAGCTCACGCAAGACCGGAACGCCGGTCGCTTCGTCGCCTTTGTCGAACGCGTATTCCATGGTCCATCGCGCGGTGTCGTCGCCACCGGCCGCCAAAATTCCGCGCACCGCATCGTCGAGCGATTTCGCGTTGTGGGTGCGCTCGCGAATTTCGAGATCCGCGAGCAAACAAAAAAGCGCACCGCCCCAATACACGCGTCCCCACGTGGGCGTGCGCTCGAGCCCGCGGTCGCCGGGTCTCGGCAATCCGTTTTGCAGCATCGTCATGAACTCGAGCCACACATTTTTTTCGGTGGTCATGCCGGCGTGCGCGCGCACGAGCGGCTCGAGGTACGTGGCGAGGCCTTCTTCGATCCACGCGTGCTCGCGTCCCATCGATGGAAATGCGAGGTGAATCATTTCGTGCACCGCGACCCAATCACCGTCGAGCGCGCTCTTGTCGGTCGCGCGACCCACGTTGATCAAAATCGACGCGCCGCCGCCGGCCATCGTCCGACCGAAGCCGACGTCGTCGCCGCGCGACGGAATGGCCACGACGAGCGTGCCGGGGATCGGAAATCGACCGTAAAAATCGCTGACGGCGTGTCCTGCGCGCGAGGCCCATGCCTCGAGATCCGAATCGCTCGCCGCCATTTTTCCCGACGCGATCGCGAAATGGATCTTGGCGTTCGCTCCCACGTCGACGTCTTTTCGCCTGAATTTCCCGAACACCGTATACGGCGCGATCGGTAGCTCGCCGGCGGTGAGCTCGTACGTGTCTTTTTCTTTCGGCGCGACCCGCACGCCAGTCGCCATCGTGACGTCCTTCACTTTGGAGACGACATGAATGCGCACGCGTTCGTCGGAGAACACGCGCAGCGGATGCAGGAGCCACGCGGGAGGCGGCGCCTCGAGGAGGCCGTGCGATTGCATGGCGACGCCGTCGTCGTCGATCTCGTCGGCCGCCTTTTGCAACGCGAACCGATAACGGACGCGGCATCCATTCGCGCATTCCTCCGCGAACCACGATGCGTGATCGACGGCGCGATCGTTCCACGATTCATCACTCGCGGCGACGGCCACGTCTTTCACGAACGGCTCCGCGCCTTCGGTGACGGAGAGCTCGGCGGCGGTTTGCGGCGGGAACGATGCCATCACCGACAGCTCGATCGATCCCGTGTCGCTCTCCTCGATCGCGACCTCGTATCGAATCTCGTTCGGCAGGATCGCGGTGGGCGTCATCGGCGGACGCGCACAGGACGCGCCGAGCGCGAGACCGCACAAAGCAGAAGCGCGAAGGAGCCGATGCATCTCCGACTCAGAGATCTACGATCTTGTAGTCTTTGATTTTGTAAAGAAGGGCACGATGCGAAATCTCCAGGATTTCTGCGGCCCGCGTGCGATTTCCCTTCGTCTTCGTGAGCGCACGTCGGATGAGAATTTCTTCGATCGCGCTCGTCGTCTTCTTGATCGAGAGCTCGCCGGAAGAGAGCTGCACGGCGACGGGATCGAGCGCTTCCCGCACGCGTTCGGGAAGATCGCTTTCTTCGAGCACCTCGTGATCGGCGAGGACCATCGCACGCTCGATCGTGTTCTCGAGCTCGCGCACGTTGCCGGGCCATGCGTATTCGAGGAGCAGCTTGCGGGCGCCATGGGACACGCCGCGGATCGTCGTGCCGAGCCGCGCGTTGTTGCGCGTGATGAAATGATCGACGAGGAGATGGACGTCTTCTTTGCGCGTGCGCAGCGGTGGTATCGCGATCGGCAGCACGTTGATGCGATAAAAAAGATCTTCGCGAAAGCGTCCTGCCTTCGCCTCGGCGCCGAGATCGCGATGCGTGGCGGTGATGATGCGCACGTCGACCTTGATGTCGCGCGGGTCGCCGAGCCGCCGGATCGATTCTTCCTGGAGCGCGCGAAGGAGCTTCACTTGAAGATTCAGCGGCAGCTCGCCGATCTCGTCGAGGAACAAAGTGCCGCCCGTCGCTTCTTCGAAGAGCCCGCGGCGATCCGAGTTGGCGTCGGTAAAAGCGCCCTTTTTGTGGCCGAAAAGCTCGCTTTCGAGGAGGTTCTCGGGGATTGCGCCGCAGTTGATCGCGACGAACGGCGCGCTCTTTCGGCTCGAGCGCGCGTGGATCGCTTTCGCGACGAGCTCTTTGCCGACGCCGCTCTCGCCCGTGACGAGCACGGTCGTCTTGAAGTCGGCGATCTTCGTGATGGTGCGGAAGATCTCCTGCATCGCGGCGCTCTTCGCCAAGATCGACTCGAACTTGCTCTCGGAGAGGATCTGGCTCTTGAGCGCTGCGTTTTCTCTTCGGAGCGATTCGCGCTCCTCGGCCTTCTTCAGCGCCAGCACGATCTCGTCGGGCTTGAAGGGCTTGCCGACGTAGTCGTACGCGCCCGCTTTCATTGCCTCGAGCGCGAGGTCGACGTTGCCGTATGCGCTCATCACGATCACGGTGGCGGGATGTTGCTTCGCACGGAGCGTGGCGAGC
>JAICXU010000339.1 GCA_025934595.1 Polyangiaceae bacterium
GACGTACACTTTCCCCGACCATCCGAGCGCCGGCGACCGGGCCGGCCAGCGCAATCCGAATTTCTTGAACGCGGAGATCGTGCTCTCGGAAATTTTGCCGGCGTATCGAGGCGATTTCCAAAAGCACGCCGGCGCGCTCATTTTCGAGATCCCGCCGATCGCCGAAGGCGCGTTGCCCGACGCGCGCGAGCTGACAGCTGCGATCGCGAAGATGCTCGCGAAGCTGCCGTCGGATTTTTCGTACGCCTTCGAGCCGCGCAACTTCGAGCTGGTGACGCCGCGTTATCTCGACGTGCTTCGTGCCCATCGCGCGGCCCACGTGCTCCTCTTCTGGTCGGGGATGCCGCCGCTCGTCACGCAGATCAAGATGGCGAACGCGTTGCCGGCGCCGACCGTGATCGCGCGCATCATGCAACCGCCGCGCACGCGCTACGAGCAGCTGCGCGAAGCGTACGCGCCGTTCGATCGGATCGTGAGACGCGACGAAGGCATGCGCGAAGACGCCGTGCGGCTCGCGCGCATGTGCGCGGACGCAGGGAAAAAAGAGCTGTTCTTGCTCGTCGGCAACAAGTCGGAAGGCTGCGCGCCGCTCACCGTGCGCGCGCTCGCAGAGAGGATCGTCAGCGAGAAGATCGAAGGGAGTCGAAGAGGCGCGTGAGACCCTCTTCGACGTCCACCTCGGGCGCCCACGCGAGATCTTTTTTCGTGCGCGAGATGTCCGCGAGCGAATGCACGATGTCGCCCGTGCGGGCCGCTTCGTGCTTCGGTGAAAATTCTTTGCCGGTGACCTTCGCGACGAGAGACGCGAGCTCGTTCAACGTGGTGCGTTTGCCCGCGCCGACGTTGTAGACGTTGCCGGAAATTCCCTCGGCTTCCGCCGCGCGCACGTTCGCCGCCGCCACGTCGCCGACGTACACGAAATCGCGGGACTGCTCGCCGTCACCGTAAATTTGCGCCTTTTTTCCCTCGATCGCGCGCGTCATGAAAATGCTGATGACGCCCGAATACGGTGACGAAGGATCTTGCCGCGGACCGAAGACGTTGAAGTATCGGAGCGCCACCGTCTCGATCCCGAACGTCTTGCTCCACGCGAAGAGGTAGTGCTCGCTCGCCGCTTTTTCGACGCCGTACGGCGACACGGGCTCGAGCGCCATCGATTCCTTTTTCGGAAGCGTCGGCTCTTGTCCATAGACGGCCGCGGACGAGGCGAAGACGACGCGCTTCACGCCGTGACGTCGCGCTGCTTGCAGGACGTTGAGCGTTCCTTGCAGGTTCACGTCGTGCGTCTCTTGAGGATGCTCGATCGAATACGGAACGCTCACGATCGCCGCTTCGTGGAACACGACGTCCGAGCCGGCGACGTAAAAATCCAACTGCGGAGCGTCGCGGACGTCGGCCTCGACGATCTCGATTTTGCCCTCGGTCGCGGACAAGTTGTCGCGCTTGCCTGCAGAAAAATTGTCGAGCACGCGCACGGAATGGCCGCGAGAAACCAGCGCGTCGACGATGTGCGAGCCGATGAAGCCGGCACCTCCCGTGACGAGCGCGCGCATGAGAATCGACGTTAGCATGCTCACGAGACGCTGGAATTCGCGCCGTTTTGTGACATGGCATCTAGCGTATGAGGCAACGCATGAAGTGGTGCGTGAAGCAGGTACGAAAAAGGGACATGAAATTTCGCGCGTGGATTTGGGGAATGGCGCTCGTGCCCGCGATCGTTGCCGCGTGCGGCAGTGACGATTCGATCTCGGCCGTCACCGGCAAAGACGTGGGAACGGTGGGCACTGACGGCGGCGGCGACGGATCGCTCACGAGCGAGGGCGGCAGCTCCGATGGCGGCGACGTCTGCGCGAGCTGTCCTTCGGGCTACGCCTGCGGAACGTTCAACGGCAAAACAGCGTGCGCGTCACCGGCGGGCATTCCGCTCTTCTCCAACGTGTTCGTCGTGATGATGGAGAACCTCTCCTACTCCACGTTGAACGACGCGATCACGAGCGGCGACGACGGTACGGCGAATTTCAAGACCTTCACCGAGACCCACGCCACCGGCGACGACTACCACGGCGCACACGAGAGCGGCTCGGCGGTGCATCCGAGCCTCCCGAATTACATCGCGCTCACGTCCGGCGACTCGCAAGGCGTGTCGTGTGATTGCCAGCCGCTGCCCGAGGCCGGCGATTGCTCGAGCTTCGGCGCATGCACGACCCTGACGGGAAATTGCGGCTGCAATCAAGGCGTCGAGAATCTCGCTGATCAGATCGAGAAAGCGTCGAAGACGTGGAAAGCGTACGGCGAGGGCATGGGCACGCCGTGCAATCTCGCCGACGACGACACGACGAGCTACGCCGTTCGCCACGTCCCCTTCCTCTATTACGATTCGATCCGCACGGACGCAGCGCGATGCACGAGCCACGTCGTCGACTTCTCGACGTTCGCCAGTGACCTCGCGGGGACGCCGGCAAATTTCATGTATATTGCACCTAATTTGACGAACGACGGCCATAATCCTTCGAATCCGTTCGATCACAGCGCGAACATCTCGAACACGAATACGTTCCTCGGCACGCTCGTGCCGCAGATCGTCGGATCGGCCGCGTTCAAGAATGGCGGTCTGCTCGTCGTCGTGTGGGACGAGGACGACGCGTCAGGTGTTTTCTCGAACGACGATCCCATTCCGATCTTCGTGATGTCGCCGTACGCGAAGACGAAGTTCGTGAGCCATGTCACTGCCGATCATTATTCGCTCCTCGCGACGATCGAAGATGGTTTGAATCTGCCGCGCCTCGCGCAAGCGAAGACGGCGAAGCCGCTCGTCGATTATTTCAAGTGACCGGCTGACTGCTCGCCTAACGCGCGGGCGCGTGCGCGTCCGAGTGGTGTCAGCCGTAATACGCCAGTCGAATCGCTTCCTGCATCGCGCGCGCGTTCGGCCATCGCGCGTTTTGATCGAGGTAGAGCGCGCGATCGACGATCTGCACGATGGGGGCCGGCAGCTGCGGCGCGTGAAACGCGAGCGACTTCGGATTTTCGGTGGCGGTGGCGAACAAATAATCCGCCATCGCTTTTCCCGAGTGCACGCGCTTTCCGCTCAGCATCGTGAACATCGTCGCGCCGACGGACCAGATGTCCGAGCGCGGATCCACGGCAGCTTGATCGCCGCGGGCTTGCTCGGGGGACATGAAGTCGATCGTGCCGAGCACGACGCCGGCGCCCGTGGCCTCGAGAAAAAATTTCTCCGCATTCTGCTTCATGCGCGCGAGCCCGAAGTCCAAGACTTTGATCGCGCCGTCGCGGGTGAGGAACACGTTGTCGGGTTTGATGTCGCGATGCACGATGCCTTGATCGTGCGCGGCGGCGACCACGTCGAGCAGTCGATCGGCGACGGGCAACATCTCTTGGAGAGGAAGCACGCCGCCGAGCCGCGTCGCGCGTCCCTTGAGTGATTCTCCGTCGAGCAAATCCATGACGAGGAAGACGGTCCCGTCTTCGAGCGTGTCGTCGTCCAAGACTCGCGCGACTCCGGGATGGCGAATCGAATTCGCCGCGTAACCTTCGCGCAAAAATCGTGTCTTGATTTCCTGCTCCTCGGCGAGCTCGGAATGCAGGACCTTGATCGCGACGCGGAGGCCGTTGTTCACGTGCGTCGCCGCGTAAACGACCGACGTCGCACCTTCGCCGAGCCGCGCGTCGATGCGGTACTTGCGAACGTTCGAGCCGGGTGTCCAATCGGCCATCGCTTTTCAGGCTACACGCGCGCGAGCAAAAGATAGACGGCAAGGAGGAGCGCGAGGCTCGCGGCCGTGACCCACACGCGAAGCGGAATCGCGTCCAAAGGGCTTTTTTTCTCGATTGATTCGGGCGGGGCCGTCTTCTCTGTCGGTTCTTTCGGCTCCGGCGCTTTCCGCTTTGCTTCGTCCTCCGCTTCGATGTCGGCGACCGGCACCGGCGGGCGCATCGTCATGTTCTGAGATGATCGCTCCTTCGCCGTGGCGTCGGCGAGCCACTCGAGCTGCTTGTCTTGTTGTCCCGGAAAGAGGTCGGCCATGAATCGCACGAGCTCCGGCCCTTGATCGCTAGCATCGCGGTGCTTCAAGAAAGAGTCGAGCGACGAGGCGAGCTCGCCCGCCGTCGAGTAGCGATCGTCCAGATTCACCGCGAGCGCCTTTTGCACGATCTTCCAGAGATCATCGGGATACGACGCGTCGTCTTTTCGCGGATCGGGAACCTCGGCTTTTTGGATCGCTTTGATCGTGCTGACGTCGTCCTCACGTTTGAAGAGACGTTTGCCCGTCGTCATCTCCCAGAGCGTGATGCCGAGCGTGTAGATGTCCGTGCGGCGATCGATCGACGCGCCCGTCGCTTGCTCGGGAGAGAGATACGGCACCTTGCCTTTGACGACGCCCTCGGCGCTGCGCGTGAGACGGCCGATCGCTTTCACGAGACCGAAGTCGATGAGCTTCACCTTGCCTTCGTACGTGAGGATGATGTTCGTCGGGTTCACGTCGCGATGGATGATGTGGAGCGGCTCGCCGTCCGCCGACTTGAATTCGTGCGCGTAATGCAAAGCGTCGGCGACGCGCGCCGCGATCCACGCCGCGAGATTCAAAGGCAGCGGCTGTCGTTCGAGCGCGCGCACCTCCCAAACGTCCGCGAGCGTGCGACCGAGCAAAAGCTCCATCGCGATGAAGCGATGGCCTTCGCTCACTCCGATCTCGAGCGTCTCGGCGATGTTCGGGTGCGCGAGCTGCGCGATGATCTTGGCCTCGTCGAGAAACATGTCGACGAAGTCGGCGTCGGCCGACAGCTCCGGTTTCACGACCTTCAGCGCGACGACTTTTTCCGCCGATTTGCCGTTCTTTTTGCCGTCCTCGGCGCACACGCGTCCGAGAAACACCGTGGCCATGCCGCCACCGGCGATCTTCGCGCCGACTTCGTA
>JAICXU010000467.1 GCA_025934595.1 Polyangiaceae bacterium
CGGCATCGCGGTGCCGATCGCCAATGTTTCACGCGCGAGCCAAACGTCCATCAATCTCCACGGCTGGTTCGAATACGAAGTATCGCGCGAGGTCCTGAAGCAGCAGGGCCAATCATTCGGCTTCGTGTTCGGTCCCAGCATTTCCATCGGCGACGTTGGCGCAAACTTTTGAGAGCACCAACGAGATCATCAGCACATGCGCCGATACGCATCGTCCCGAGCGGCGAATTGCCGAGGACAGCTCCCACGTCATGTGAACGTGGGGCGGTTCACTTCAGGCGAACCCGCCGTCGCCGACAAAGGCAGATTTCTCATGGGTACATCGCTTGCTGGCTGCATCGCATGCGAACTCTTGTCTGGATTGGCCTTGGGACATTGTGCGCGTCTTTCGCGATCGCTTTCGGATGCGGCGGGAGCTCCACGTCTGATGATTCGTCAGCCGCCGGGGATGCCGGAGATGGAGGAAACGATTCATCGATCCCGAACAATCAGGCGTGCGCCGATCTTGCGAAAGCGCGTTGCGCGGAAATCGACAAATGCGGCGGTGGTCACGGAGTCCTCGTTCGTTACGGCGACGAGACCACATGCGAATCGCGCTTGACGGCGCAATGCGTGACGAACCTTGCTGCGCCGAACACGGGCGCGAGCTCCTCGACGGTCGAAGCGTGCGCGCAGTCCATCTCGACGGAAGACTGTGCCTCGTTCCTCGGAAACGACCAACCCGATCCTTGCGTCCCACCGGCGGGATCCGTGGCCAATGGCGCGGCCTGCGGCGTGTCCGCGCAGTGTCAAAGCACCTATTGTTTGGTCCCTACGGGATCCGCGTGCGGGACGTGCGCTGCGGCGCCAGTTGCGGGAAGCTCGTGCGCGGCGAGTCGCGAGTGTGGTGGACGTGGTGGCCTCATCTGCGTCCGCGCGACGACGACGTGCGTGATCGCAGCCGCGCAAAGCGCGCCCTGCGACGACACCCAACCATGT
This sequence comes from Polyangiaceae bacterium, assembly GCA_025934595.1. Classification (GTDB taxonomy): domain Bacteria; phylum Myxococcota_A; class Polyangia; order Polyangiales; family Polyangiaceae; genus JAICXU01. The sequence continues at coordinate 979 of JAICXU010000467.1, forward strand.
GCGGCCGGCCTCGATTGCGTTCGGACGATCGCTCCCGACGCGGGAGCCGACGCCGGCGCTCCTTCGAACGGCATTTGTCAGCCGGCAGGCGCGAGCGTCGGAGCCGCCTGTCGGGCCGGCAGCGTGAATGAGCCCGCGTGTGACAAAGCGCTGTACCTCACGTGTGAGCGAAAGACGCGGCAGTGCACTGCCGATCTCTTCGCCGCACCGGGCGCTGCCTGCGGCGAGTCCGACGCCGGAACGACGGACTGCACGAGCGGCTCACTTTGCGCGCCTCCGGGAGACAAGACGGGAACCTGTTTGGCGACAGCTGCCGAAGGCGCCGCATGCGACACCACCAACGGACCGACATGCCTTGCGCCGGCGCGTTGCATCGGAACTAGCGTTGACGGCGGCGTCACGGGCACGTGCACGCTTGCGGATCCCTCCACCTGTCGCTGATCTCGAGTGTAACGCGACGACTTGCCCGACTCAGCCCAGCGTAAACGCGCCCGATGCGTCCGCGCGCGACGAGATCTCGAGTAGCCCACGTGCAGTCGCGTCTCGCATCGTGCGCGCAAGATCGTCGTAAGCGCGCACATCGAACACGACGAACTCCTCAGCGCCGAATGCTCCACGCGCCACTACGATTTTCGAGATGCTCAGGCTGATTCCTCCAAAGCACGAGTGGTGAGAACCGGGACGGTCGCCGCACGGACGACTGCTTCGGCGGTGCTGCCGAGGAACACGCGCGCGAGACCGCGACGCCCGTGGGTGCCCATCACGATCATGTCGGCGCCGAATTCTTTGGCGGCGTCGAGAATGCAGGTTCGGGGATCGCCGAGAAGCAAGCGAGGCTGAATGTCGATCTTGGGATCGATTCGCGCGACCGTGCGAGCGAGATTTTTGTGCCCTGCGTCGCGCATCGCTTCGACGAGATCGCCGTTCGGCACCATCGCGCCTTCGAGCGCGGGCCAGTAGGGCAGCGGGCACGCATGGAGAAGAATGATGCGAGCTTGCACCGCGCGCGCGATTTCCACGGCGCGATCGAGCGCATGCGCGGCCGCTTCGCCGAAATCGGTGGGCACCAAGATCGTTTTGGGAGCGCTCATCATGCCCCGCCTTTCTGCGTCGCCGGCTCGCGGAAAATCAGCACCGGACGATCGGCGTGATTCACCACCTTCGCCGCCGTGGTGCCGAGGACACGGTCGACCGTGCTGTAGCCGTGAGTGCCGAGGAAAATGAGATCAGCGTTCTCTTCTCGTGCCGCCCGGCAGATCGCTTCCCATGGCGAGCCGACCGTCACGTGAACGCCGCCATTCGAGTCCGGCGGAAGATCCGTCGCCATTTTCGTCAAGTCCGCGCGCGCCCGCGACTCGAGAAGCATGGTGACCTCGCTGGGCGGTAACGAGTACGCCTCTACTGGTAGATCCGTCGGCAACCCGATCGCGCGCATCAGCACGAGCTTCGCATGAGACTGCTGCGCAAACGCTGCCGCCGCCTTGAAAATCGCGGGTGCGCGACTCGATCCGTCGATGCCCACCAAAATCTTTTTCATCTTCGTCTCCTGATCCGCTTCGTGGAATTCAACGGCTCTCGTATGCATCCGTGCTCTCGGCGACGCCCTCAGCGAGTGCGGCGAGCTCTCCACCGAAGAGCGTGACCAGATCGTCGGCGCTCACCATTCCGATCAGCCTGCCGTCGGCGTCGACGACGGGCATGCGCCGTACGCCGTGCTCGCGCATGCTCCGCACCGCGGTTTCGATCTCGTCGCTCTCCTGAAGCACGAACGGGCCGTAGGTCACGACGTCGGAGACGCGCGTCGTCGTCGCGTTACGCTCCTCGGCGACGACGCGGAGCGCGAGGTCGCGATCGGTGACGATGCCGATCGGTCGCTCCGATCGCGTGACGACGACCGACCCGACCCGCGCATCGCGCATCTTGCGCGCAACGCTGGCGATGGGATCGCCTTCGGACGCGACGACTACCGCGCGCGTGAATCGAGAGAGTGACATGCACGGAGTAGTTGCACCCGCGGTGCCATCGCGAGCTCCTCTCTTTTCTGCGCCGATTGGGAATGCGACGCGCGCGCTTTGCGCGGAGACGCAAGATTTGCGGGGGCGTGTTTCGCCGGACGCGCGATCCCGCGCAATTTCAGCCGACCAGCGCTGGCGCGCGGATTGCTCGGAGGGCCGAGGATGGCGGAGGTATTCTCGGTTTCATGACAGCCAGAGTCCTGGTCGTCGACGACGAGGCGAGCGCGCGCGACGCGCTGTCGAAGCTTCTCACGCAAGACGGTTACTCCGTGACGACCGCGGACGACGGCGCAGCGGCTTTCGCACGATTCGCCGATGCCCCTGCAGACGTCGTCGTCACGGATCTGAACATGCCGAAGATGGACGGCGTGGAGCTCTTGAAGAAGCTTCGGGAGCAGGATGCAGATCTGCCCGTCATTCTATGCACGGCATCCGAGGAAGTGAGCGCCGCCGTCGCAGCAATGCGTGCAGGTGCCGATGACTATCTTGCGAAGCCGGTCGATTTCGACGCGCTGAAGCTTTCCATCGAGCGCGCGCTCGAGCGACGCGAGCTGAAAGTGGAGACCGAAAATCTACGCCGCCAGCTTCGCGATCGCGACGGCGACGGGCTGCAGGGCCTCGTCGGAGCAAGCGGACCGATGCAGAAAGTTTATCGAGTCGCGAAGCAAGTCGCGGCGGCGCGCGCGAATGTCCTCATCACCGGGGAGAGCGGGACCGGAAAGGGCGAGCTCGCCCACGCGATCCACGCGCTCGGTCCGCGCGCGAAGAAACCATTCGTATCGCTTCATTGTGCCGCGCTCGCCGAAACGCTCCTCGAGAGCGAGCTGTTCGGGCATGAAAAGGGCTCGTTCACGGGCGCCGACAAACGACGCCTCGGCCGGTTCGAGCAAGCCAACGGAGGCACCTTGTTCCTCGACGAGGTCGGCGAGGTTCCGATGTCGACGCAGATCAAGCTCCTCCACGTGCTCCAAGAGCGAACGTTCGAGCGCGTCGGCGGAAACGAGCCGGTGCAGGTCGACGTACGTCTCATCGCCGCCAC
>JAICXU010000686.1 GCA_025934595.1 Polyangiaceae bacterium
GGCCGTCGGCGAGCCAATCGAAGCAGGAGCGCTCTCGGGAGTTCGCAACAGCGACACGAACGTGCAGACGATGCCTGATCCGCTCACCGGCGCCGGACAAGGAAGCTGCAATCAAAAAGGCACCTGCCACGGCGGCACGCAGGGCCACATTCATCTTCCGTAAGACGCGCCGCAAGCGCGCTATTCAGGACGCGCGCAAGCCTGCGCGCTATAAAGCGGTCATGCCGCTCGGACATCTCGCGCTCGTTTTGCACGCGCACCTCCCGTTCGTGCGGCATCCGGAGCACGCGCGTCATCTCGAAGAGCGATGGCTCTACGAAGCGCTCATCGAGTGTTACCTGCCGCTGCTCGACGCGTTCGATCGCCTGGAAAAAGACGGGGTTCCGTTCGCGCTCACCATGAGCCTCACGCCGCCGCTCGCGGCGATGCTGAAAGACGACCTCCTTCGAAAGCGATTCGACGATCACTTGGATCGCATCGAAGCGCTCGCCGAGCACGAGATGAAACGGCTCTGGGGCGACGGTCACTTCGCGCCGATCGCCACGTTCTATCGCGACGAGATCCGCCGCGTGCGCGACGTGTGGAAGCGTCACGATCGCGATGTCGTCGCGGGGCTCGTGCATCACTGGGACGCGGGGCATCTCGAGCTCCTCACGTGCTCGGCCACGCACTGTTACTTGCCGGGAATGATGCCGGCGAAGGAAGGCATCGCGCCGCAGCTCGATCTCGGTGTGCGCGGATTCGAAAAGCTCACGGGTCGGAAGCCGCTCGGCATGTGGCTTCCGGAGTGCGCGTATCACCCTTCCTTCGACGCGGAGATCGCGCGCGCAGGAATTCGTTTCACGCTCGTCGACACGCATGGCATCCAGCTCGCGCGTCCTCGACCTCCCTTCGGAGTGCATGCGCCGATCGTCTCGCCGAACGGCGTCGCGTTCTTCGGTCGCGACGCGGAGTCTTCGAAGCAAGTGTGGTCGCGCGACGAGGGTTATCCGGGCGATGTATTTTATCGCGATTTTTACCGCGACATCGGCTTCGACTTGCCGGAGAGCGAGCTCCTCGGTGAGGTCGGCGGCGACGGCGCGCGTCTGATGACCGGCATCAAATATTACCGAATCACCGGGAAAACCGTGCACAAGGAGCCGTACCAACCCGGCGTCGCACGCGAGCGCGCGCACATGCACGCGCAGGATTTCGTCTTCAATCGCGCGCTGCAAATGAAGCATCTCGCGAAGACGGTGCCGCATCCGATCGTCATCGCGCCCTACGACGCGGAGCTCTACGGACATTGGTGGTTCGAAGGTCCGCTTTTTCTCGAGGAGCTTTTTCGTGCGATCCCGGGAACCCACGGTGACGTGGAAGCGATCACGCTCCGCAATTATCTCGAGCGCTTTCCCGTACAGACCGAGGCCGTGCCTGCCGCTTCGTCGTGGGGCGCGGGCGGTTACGGCGAAGTGTGGGTCGGCCCCGAAGCAGCGTGGTCGTGGCGACACGTGCATCATGCAACTCGGTACGTCGGCTGGCTCGTGAAAAATTTCCGCAATGCGGGCGAGGATCGGGGGCGCGCGCTCGATCAAACCATCCGCGAGCTTTTGCTTTTGCAGTCGTCCGATTGGAACTTCATCGTGAAGACGGGAACGTCCACCAAATACGCGGAGCGCCGCATCCGCGCGCACGTGCATCGCCTCCGACACCTCGGACACTTGGTCGAGACCGGCAAGATCGAGGGGAGCGACCGCACGTGGCTCGACGACGTCTGCGCGCGTGACAATTTCTTCAATCAGGTCGACTCGGGAACGCTCCGCGCGCCCTTCCCGGATTGACTCAGATTTGCGTGCTGCCCGACGGATCGATCGTCGGCGAGGGCTTCGCGTCTTGTTTCGTGCGAATCGCGAAGCCCTCGACGAACGCGACTTTGTCGGGCCGATCCTGACGCTGCTGGATCTGGATGACGAGAATGTCCGCGTGCGCAGCTTTCGCAAAACGCTTCAAATAAGCGGGTAATTGCGCCTGCGTCGGCGCCGAGTCGTCGAGCCGAAATCCGATTTCGAATTGTCCGAGCACCTCGTACGGCGCGTCCGCCGCGACGAGGAGCCGACCGTTCATCATCGCCATGCCCGGCGGAAGCGACGAATTGAGAATGGTGACGTTCCAGTCGGGCACGGGACCCGTCATCGATTTCGCGTATTCGTCGGAGACGCGCTGGCTCTCTCCTGGTTGGAATTGCCCGTACGGCGTGTACGAATTCACGCGCGTCGTGACGCCCGCATGGCAAGCGGGAAGAAGGAAGGCGAACGCGATTGCGCGCAGACCTGCCGCGCGGAGAGCCCCACCGGTCACGAGCTTCTTCATGCAGGACAAACGTTATAATGTTCGCGCATGGATTTCAGAGGAACGTACACCGCGCTCGTGACGCCTTTTTCCAACGACGCGAAGGCGTCGATCGACTGGGCCGCGTTCGACGTCCTCGTCGACACGCAGATCGAAGGCGGCGTGGCCGGCCTCGTTCCATGCGGCACGACCGGCGAGAGCCCCACGCTGTCGCATGCCGAGATGATCGAGATCTTCGCGCGCACCGTGAAGCAAGCTCGCGGTCGCGCGCAAGTCGTCGCCGGCACGGGCTCGAACTCCACCGCGCACGCCATCGATCTGTCGCAAGCCGCGGAAAAAGCCGGAGTCGACGCGGTGATGGTCGTCGTGCCCTACTACAACAAGCCGACGCAAGAAGCCCTCGTCGCTCACTACTGCGCGATCGCGGCTTCGGTGAAGTGCCCGGTCGTCGTCTACAACATCCCCGCGCGCACCGGGATCGACTTGTCCGCCGATGCGCTCGCACGCATCTGCGAAAAAGCGCACAACGTCGTCGCGTGCAAAGAGGCGACGGGCAACGTCCTCCGCGCCCAGGAGCTCGTGCGACGCC
>JAICXU010000208.1 GCA_025934595.1 Polyangiaceae bacterium
AGGAAAATGAGGGGGCCGTTAAGGCCCCGCCAGAGTGGAAGGCCGAGCTCTCCATGAGCCCGGCCTATCGCAAGTTCAGCGACCCGGCGGCTTCAGAGGCAGCGTTGCAGTGCTCGGCGGCGCCGGCGGGATCTTCGCCTTGCTTTCACCAGCCATCGATTGATCCGTCGCCAGCTCGAGAGCCGAAAGCGCGTTGAACACGCGGTCCATGCCGTGCTCGAGCGCTGCTTCTTTCAGGAACGTCGTCACGACGCGCACGAGACGCAGCGCGGTCGTTTTTCCGAGATCGATCTCGCGCTCGAGGAACGCTTCGAAGGTGCCGTAGCCCTTCGCTTCGTAGAGCTTGCGCGTTTGGATGTCCTTCAGGATGTTTCCGATGTCCCAGAACGTCTTATGGAGGTTCTTACGGAAGCCTTTGATTTGGACGAGCGCGTTGTGAAGATCGCCGATTTTCGCCTTGATGTCGTCGGCGCCGACCGGCACGCGAATCGTCGCGCGCGCGCTACCCGGAAGCGGCGGCTCGGCGGCACGAGCACGGGCCTCGGCCGCATGCTTGGCTGCATGACGTGCAGCCCACGGTGCAGCGCCGCGCAGGCCGAGCTTGCGCTTCACGCCGGCATCCTTCGGCACGGCGCCGGGAGTCGATTTCGCAGGCAGCGGCGGCGGCGGCGACGGGCGGTTGTCTTTACCGCTCTTCGGAAGCGCCTTGGCCGACTTCGGGGCCGGCTTCGCAGACACCTTTTTCGGCGGAGCCCCCTTTTTAGCGGGTTTCTTCGCCGGCGCTGCGCTTTTGGTCTTCGGTTTCGCCTTCTTCGGGGTCGCCATTATCAAGGATTTCGGGTACGCCGGGAGACTTGGATGTTCCCGCGGTTTTCGCCCATTAGCATCAGCGCGCGCTCGGCGTCCAGCCGACTTTTCTAGCGAGCGACCGATCGATGGCGATTCTCACCCCCGCCGGTAGCTCCGAAATAGCTATTTTTCTAGGGGATTATGACGTCGGAACGCTGACTCGAGCGACGCCTTTGGAAGCAGGCAGCGTCAACTCGAACTTCCGGCTCGAGGTCGGCGCGGGACGATTTTTTCTTCGCCTCTACGAAGAGCAGGATTTCGAGGGTGCGCGGCGTGACGCGGACACCGCGGCCGAGCTCGCGAAGGCGGGTGTGCCGACTCCCGCGCCGGTGCCACGGCGGAGCGAAGGACCGCATGGAGCCCTGCTCGGCGAGCTTGCGGGAAAGCCTGCGCTCCTCTTGCCGTGGTGCGAAGGCGACATCGTTTGTCAAAAGCGAGTCACGCGCACGCATGCGCGCGCGGTCGGAGCGGCGCTCGCCTCGATGCATCGTTCGGGCTCGTCGCTCGCATCACGATACGGCGCCGGAAGATTTGCGTACGCAGATCTGGAAAAACGAATCGATCGGATCGAGAACGCGACCGAGCCTTCTCTCGCGAAGCTCGCACCGAAGCTGCGCGCGAAGCTCGCGGACGCGCACGCATCTCGCGATCCGAATCTGCCTCGCGGTCTGTCGCACGGAGATCTCTTTCGCGACAACGTGCTGTTCCGAACGAAGGAGAAAACGCCGTTCGTCGCCGCGCTCCTGGATTTCGAGAGCGCGCACGAAGGACCGCTCGTCTACGATCTCATGGTCACGGTGCTCGCATGGTGCGTGGGTGACACGCTCGACATCGGCCTCGCGCGTGCTCTCGTGGGCGGCTACGAGTCGGTGCGCAAGCTCGAGGCGATCGAGAAAGCGAGCGCGTCTGCCGAAGCGCGATTTGCGGCGATGCGATTTTGGATCACGCGCATCACCGACTACGCGATGCGGCTCGGCATCGGCAAAGGCCGCGACCCGAAGCGATTCGAGATGCGGCTCGAAGCGATCGAGAGCATGGGACCTTCGCGGTTCGAGAAGCAGCTCTTCGTCTGAGCGAATTCGCTAGTTCAGATCTTGCGCGGACACGAGCGTCTTCGCGGGATCGGCGGCGATCGGTTTCCACAGCTCCTTGCGAAGATCTTCGATCCGCGTTTCCGCGGCTTCGAGCTGCTTCGCTTGGGCCGCGAGCTCCTCGGCCGTCTTCGCGGCGTCTTGCTCGCCGGTCGCGCGCGCGTCTTGGGTGGCGCGCAAAACCTCGAGGACCTCGCGGTGCAATTCTTCGCCAGCCGTGACGACCCACGCATCGAGCTTCTGCGCGAAATCGTCGACCATTTCGCTTATTTTCGGCCCGATTTTCGCTCCCGCGGTGCGGAGGACCTCGGGCGCGAGCTCGAGCACGCGTTTTCGATACTCACCTTCCACGCGATCTTTCACGAGGAGCGCGAGCACGGGTGCGGCGAGCGCGAGAAGTCCTCCGACGAGCGCATTCGCGAACATGACGCCGAGGCCGATCGAAAAAAGCGCGAAGATGCCGAGGTCGTATTTGAAGCGATCGATCTCGACGTCGAGGCTCTTCACGTCCGTCGCGCCGAGCGCTTGCGCGACGCTCTTCGCACGAACGTGCGCGTCTTCACGAACGAGCGCGACGGTTTTTTCGGTGAGCGTCTCGAGCTGCGCGGCGATCTCTTTCGACTCCGCTTCCGCCCATTTCTTGAACGTGTCTTCGAGAAACGAGGGCAAGTACTGTTTGAGGTCTTCACCCTTCGCGGACTCGACGACGTTCGGCAAGCGCTTGATGAGCTCGTCGATGAAGCGCTCGAGATCTTTGTTCGCGCCGACCTTGATGCCTTGCACCTCCTCGCGGATCTTGCTGCGGCGCTCTTCGATGGTGGTGGCCTGGCCTTCGAGATCGGACGTGAGCGCGGCGATGCGGCGCTCGAGCTCCTCGCCTTTCATCGCGACGGCGCGTGAGCGAGCATCGAGACCCTTTTGCAAAAGCGACGCGACCGCGAGACCTTCGCCGAGCGCGTTGTCGAGCAAGATGCGACCGCGCTCTTCCGCGAGAAATTTCGTGAGGTACGCGACGAGCTCGACGAGCCCACTTTCGGCTTTTTTTCCCGCCAACTCTGCTTCCGCGCTGATCGCGAAGAGCACCGGATTTTGGACGAGCTTTCCGAGCTGGTCTTTCGCGTACGCGTACGCTTCTTTTTTCTCTTCGGGGCTCAGGATGTCCCATTTCGTGACGACGAAAATGATCTTGTCGCGCGACGCCTTGAGGAGCTTGTCATTCAAAAAGACGCGCTCGCTCTCTTTCAAGATCTGTCCTGCGTCGAGCAAGAAGAGGACGGCGTCGGCGCGCGGAATGTAGCTGTACGTGATGTCGGCGCGCTGCAAGGAGAGATCGTTCACGCCTGGCGTGTCGACGAGCAAGATGCGCTCCTTGAGAAGCGGCGCGGGATATCCCACTTCGAGAAAATCGATCGAGTCCGTTCCCTTGTCGCCGCCGACGACGAAGCGTTTCACGTCGTCGAATGCCACGGGCTCGCGTTTGCCGGACGCGTAGACGACGGTGGCCTCGGGCTTGTCGGAATATTTCAGGTGATGGATCGTCGCGGTGGTGGGCGTGACGCCGACGGGCAAGACTTGCTTGCCGAGGAGCGCATTCACGAACGAAGACTTCCCGTGATTGAACTCGCCGACGACGACGAGGTGAAATCGATCCTCCTCGAGCTTCTTCACGAGGTCGCGCGCGATCCGCTCTCGGAGCGATTTTGCCCCTATTTTCTCGGCAAAATCGCCCAATTCTTGGAGCGACACGGTGACGTCGAGCTTCTTCTCGCGAAAGGTGTCGAGCGCATGGGCGTTGTCGGGACGATCGCTCATCACGCGTCTCCCTTGAGGAGCGCGAGCACTCTGTCGTCGACTTCTTTCATCGTGATGCCTCCCGGCCCGACGCCTGCTGCTTTTCGATAGAGCTCGCTCTCCGCGAACGCGCGCATCGCGAGCACGCGCTTCGGAAGCCAAGGATGCGTGGCGAACACTTCCATGTACTTGCCCATTCCATCTTTGCCTTCTTGGTACTGATCGAGGAAGGCCTCGATGTTGAAGTCGTCGTAGAGACGCTGGCTGCCGAGCGCGAGCTTCGTGAGCGCGCGCGCCGCGGTGACGTCGCTCTTGCCGCAGAGCATGCCGGCCCTGTCGCACGTGATCTCGGCGCGGCGCGACCACGCACGGAGCGCGATGAGCGCGGGCTCCACGGCCCAGCGCACGAAGACGCCCGCCATGCGCGTCAGATAATGGAGCGCCGTGAGATAGACGACGTGCGAGTTGTGGATGTGCCCGCACTCGTGCCCGATGACGGTGAGGAGCTCTTCGTCGGTGAAGTGATCGACGAGCGCAGAATGCACCATGATGAACGAGTCGTCGTCGGTGCCGTACGTCGCGGCGTTCAGCGTCGGATTGTTCACGATGTAGACGGCGGGCATCGCGATATCGAGCGTCTTCGCGCACTCTTTCACGATGGCGTGGAACTTCGGAAATTGTTTGTCCGAGACCTTCACCGAATGACCGAGCAGCTCGTGCTTCCACACTTGCTTGAACATGCGGACCGAGCTGCGAACGACGAGCTCGACGGGCCTCACCTTTTCGAACGCCGCGCGCGTTTGCTTGTCGGAAATGTAGGCGTACTCGTGCCCGTACTCGGCGAGGGCACCGTTCGCGCGCTCGCTGCGCCTCTTGGTGACGAAGGCGTCGAAGTCGAGCTCGTTGAGAGTGGCCATGGGTAGAGCGTAAGCGCGATAAATACGCCCCGCAATCCAGGGTACGGCTGAACCCACCGTGAAGTTCCTTTAAGGAGACGCGCCTTCGCCCGCCGTTTTCACTCCGCCGCCGACGAATTTCGTTTCGTGCGGCGCAGGCTCGAACGCTCCCGTGGCCACGAGCGCGATGCTGGTGGCGGCGATCACGGCGACGACGCTGACGGCGGTGACGCCGATCCAGAACGGCGTTTTGCTTTCGTGCTTGCGCGGAGGAAGAATGGGACCGAGCGGACCGTTGTGGGTTTGCCACGTGACGAACGGTCCGCACGCGTTCCGCTCGCAGACGGCCACGCGCACGGACGACGGTCCGACGGGAACAGCGGCGATCCATCTCTCGCACGTGACGCCGCGCGCATCGACGCCGCTCCGATCGCCGCTCGCGTGCGCGAGATCCGCCATCGTGCATGCCGCTGAACCGAACGAAGGAACGACGACAGTGACACCCGACGAGATCGAAACCCAGTCGGCCCACACGACGCGACCGTCGCGCTCGGCGACGACGGCGTGCTCGCCGGGTGCGAATTTTCCGGGGCCCGGCGCGATCGCGACGCCATCGACGTAAACGTGAAAATTCGGATCGACGACGAACTGGAACGCGGCGGTGATCTCCGCGGGTCGCGGCGCGGCGGTCTCGCCGATACCCGGCGCGCGTCCGCCGTCGAGCGCCGCCGCTGTCTGCCAAGCGCGCGCGGCTCGTTCCGGATCGACAGGGTCGATGCGCATCCATCGCGCCGCCCATCCTCGTTCGATCTCGGCCAAGAGCCATGCCGCGTGCGGGAGCTCCGGATGCGCGCGTGCGATCGACCGTGCCCGCGAGAGCGCGTGCTCCGCCGCATCTGCATCCAGACGCGTGAGCGCATCACGCGCGTTCGCGAGCTCCTTTTCGATCTCGTCGCCTCGCGTGAGATCGATCTCGATCGACGATGAGGCATCGGTGCGAGGCATCGTGACCACAAGGCCACGCGCCTCAGCCCACGCCTGAATGGCGCGGCGCGATGCATCGCTCGGAGCCTCGGCCGACGCGTGCGCGGAGCTTTCTGCTGGAAACCACGTCACCGCGATGGCATCCATTAGCAGCACCGGTCTGGTAGGATGCGACGGTCCACGTGCAGCTCAATTTCGCCGCCCGCGAAGTCACGATCAAGCTCGTTTATTACGGGCCCGCGCTTTCCGGGAAAACCACGAATCTGAAAGCGCTCCACGAGCTCACGAGCGAGGAGAGCCACGGCCGGCTCATGACGCTCGAGACGCGCGACGATCGCACGCTTTTCTTCGACATGCTGCCGCTCGTTTTCAAATCCGAGAGCGGCGACATGAGCCTTCGTTTGAAGGTGTTCACGGTTCCTGGGCAGGTCTTGCATGGATCGACGAGGCGCCTCGTTTTGCAGGGCGCCGACGGCGTGGCATTCATCGCCGACTCGCAGCTCTCCGAGACGGAGAACAACGCGGCGTCGCTGCTCGATCTGCGAGAAAATCTGAAGGAGCTCGGCATCGCGCTCCGCGACATGCCGTTCGTCATCCAATTCAACAAGCGCGATCTGCCCGCCGTTCGCACCGATGCCGAAATCGAGGCGCTCGCGCAGCGCGGTCGTGAGCCGATCTTCCGAGCGACGGCGATCAAG
>JAICXU010000694.1 GCA_025934595.1 Polyangiaceae bacterium
CAGCTCTCGCCCGCGGTCGGCGTCGCGCCGGTCGTGTTTGCGTTCGCGCCGGTCGTCTGCTCCGTGCTCGTCGGCGCGCCGCTGCCATCGTCGACGGTGACGTCACCCCCGAGCGCACGAACGAGGAGAACGACGACCGCTCCGATGAGGCCGAGACCGCCGGCGCCCGCGGCGCCGTAGTGCATCGGTCCCCAACCGCGACGATCTTCGACCGATGAATTGACGTGGTCGTCGTCTCCGAATTTCATCGCTCACCTCTTTTGCGCGCTCCTCTTCTTGCGTGCGACCGCAGCCGCGACGAGACCGAGCCCCGCGAACGCGAGCGTTCCACCCGCCGGCGCTTCACCAGGCGTCGCCGCGCATGACGACGACGCCTTGCCTTCCGCCTCCGCGGAGCAGCTTCCGCCGTCGCAGCTCGCGTCGGCGCTGCCCGATACTTGAATGTTGAAGAGCGCCTTCAACGCATCGATGCAGTTCTGGAGATTGTTGCCGGTGTCGACGTATTGGCCGTCGCAGAAGAGCGCGCCTTTCGGTTGCTCGCATTGCGCTTTGCATCCGCCGGTGACCTGCGCCTCGCAATTCGCTTCGCCTTGCGACTGACACTGGATGCTGCAGCTCGCGTTCACTTCGGCGGTGCAAGATCCGCCGCACGACGCTTGGCACTTCGCCTGGCATGTCGCCGACGGCGGCGTTCCGCTGCACTTCGCTTGACACGTGCCGTTGCAGTTCGCTTTGCACTCGGCGACGCATTGCGTTTGGTCCGACGCGCTCGAGCATTGCCCGGAGCAGCTGCCTTCGCACGTGCCGTGACAGTCGGCGTCGCAATCGAAGGTGCCGGGATTCGCGCTGCAGCTTCCTTCGCACGTGCCTTCACACGAGGTCGTGCACGATGCGTCGGCCGTGGCCGTGCAGCTTCCCGAGCAAGACGATTGGAGCTGCGCGGAGCACGCCGCGGTGACGTTGAGAGGCGTGCATTGCGCCTCGCATCCGCCGGAGGTTTCGAGCGTGCAATTGGCGTTCGCTTGAACGTCGATGTTGCCGCACGAAGAAAGATCGGCGGCGCGTGCGTGGGCGGCCGTCAGCGTGAGTACGGCGGCGGCAGAAATCGAGGCCAAGAATGAAGACGTGCGCATGTGTGTGTGCTCCTTGAAGCGGCAGACGTATCCCGTGCCGATCTTCGTCAACCCGTGCAGCGCATATGCCACCGCGACTTCGCGGAAAGCGCAAGAAATACGGTGCTTCGTGAAGATCGAGCCACGGGCTCGGCTGCCATTCATGTCGCAGTGGATGGAACCGTCGCAGTTTTGCCACGCTCGCGAAACGAGGGCGCGTGGGTGGCGCACCTACAAAAAAATCGCAGCCCCCTCATCTCGCGACCGGAAGGAGTCGTTCGATCTTCTTGGAAGAAAAAACCGATGACCCAATCAGCCCGCCAAGAAGAGGTTCATTACTGCGCGCGATGCCGCGCGATCGTTGCGGACGAGGAATCCGCCGAGACGAGCGAGACGGTCTCGCCGGAGATCGAGCGCGAGCCGGAGGCGGAGAAAGATCGCGACAGCGGCGTGATGCCGACGACCAGCCTGCGTGGCGAGGTCGTGGATCCGCCGCCGGCGACCCTTCCAATGATCCCGATCGCGGTGGTGCCGCACATCGAAAGCGAAGTGGCTCTGGAGAGCGCGCCGCAGACGATGACCGATGCCGCGCCCGCGCCCGACACCGAGCCGGAGCTTCGCGCGGCTCCGCGTCGTCAGGTCGAGGTCGACGTCGGCATTCATTCGGATTCGCATTTCTTCGCCGGCATCACGGGCGACGTCTCGCGCGGCGGCCTCTTCGTCGCGACGTATGCCGATATCGCTGTCGGCTCGAAAATTACCCTCGATTTCGAGTTGCCGAACGGGCGCATCATCGCCGAAGGGACCGTACGTTGGCTGCGCTCGGCGCGCGATCATCACTCTCCCGGATTCGGCGTGCAGTTCGAGGAGGTCGATCCCGCGATGATGAAGCTCATCGAGCGATTCTGCCAAGCGCGCCCGCCCCTCTATTACGATCAAGCCGATGATGTCTGATCGCGCGCTCGAGTAACCCGACGCGCGCGGCGTGCGCCGGAGGTCATGCAAAGCAGGACCCGTTGTGGCATGCTCGCGCGCGTGAAAGCATGGCTCGTCGCGGTCGCATGGATTCCGCTGGCGATCGCGTGCGCATCGACGCCACCGATGCCGAGCGGCCCGCCACCCGAGTACGAGGCGTCGCCGATTTACTCCGCGAGCGCCGCGCCCACGCCCGCACCCTCCCCTTCGACGGATGGGGGCTCGCCATGAGCAGACCCGTTCTCGATCGCGCGCAAATCGAGCACGTTGCCGAGCTCGCATCGCTCTCGTTGACCGAAGACGAGATCGAAGCGATGGCGAAAGAGCTCGCGGTGATCGTCGCGTACATGGGCGAGCTCGACGCGGTCGACACGGAAAACGTGCCGCCGACCGCAAACGTGCAGCTGGAACGCGCGGCGTGGAGACGCGACGTGCTCGAGCCCTCGCTCCCGCACGAAGAAGCGCTGTCGCAAGCGCCCGAGACCGCGCACGGTGGATTCGCGGTGCCCGTGTTCGTGGAGAGCTGAATGCCGAGCTCCGAAGGGCAAGACGTGCACGCGATGAGCGTCGCTGCGATCGCGGACGCGGTTCGGAAGGGAGCGATTTCGGCGGCCGACGTGGCGAACGCCACGCTCGCGCGCATCGACGCCCGCGACGCCGAGCTCCACGCGTTCTTGCACGTGATGAAGAGCGACCTCCTCGAACAAGCGAAGGCGGTCGACGAAAAGCGTGCGCGCGGCGAAGAGCTCGGCGCGCTCGCCGGCGTGCCGATCGCGCTGAAAGATGCACTCTGCACGAAA
>JAICXU010001033.1 GCA_025934595.1 Polyangiaceae bacterium
ATCGATCGTGATGGGCACCCCGGCGCGCCTTTTTCCGGTCGGCTCGATGGCGAGGGCAGCGACGGGCATCGTGCTGCCTTTCGTCACGAACATCTCTTTCGGCGGCTTCATCGCCACGTAGAACTCGCCGGGATGCACGATGACCGACGCGCGCCCGGAGATCGATTGACGGGAGATGTCTTGCACCTCGGATTCGAGGGTCACCGTCTCCGCGCCGATCTGATGCGGCATCGCAAGCTTCGTCGTCGTCGCGTAATCGCCATGCGCAGAGAGATCGCCGTCGCCCGATTGGAGCTCGCCCGCGCGCTCGTTCGCATTTTCTTGCGCGCTCGCGAACGTCTCGTCGTCGACGACGAGGTCCTCGGCTCCCGGCGGCGTGAAAGAGCTCACCGATCGGGTAATTGTATAATGCACCTTTCCGCCGCTCATCGGCGCGCCGAAGAGATAATCGCCGCGCGTCGTGAACGTGGCCTTGTCGCCGCGAATGAACGCGGGCTTTTCGGGATCGACGCCGACCTTGAACTCGGCGGGTCGATATTCGGCGACCTCGACGCTTGCCGATGCGACGCCAGGATCACCGGATTTTCCAGGCACTTCGGCGTGCAAGCCGAGCGAGCCGAGCTTCGTGCTCGAAGGGATCGGGACGTCGATCGAAAAATCTCCGAAGGGTCCGAGCGTGAGCTCCTTCGTCAAGATCTCGCCGCCTCCCGGATCGTACGCGGTGAACGAGACGTCGCTGCCGGCGGGCGTCGCCGTGCCACGCGGCAAGGGCGCGCGGAAAATGCCCTTCACTTTGACCGTCTCGCCGGGACGATAGACGCCGCGATCCGTGACGAGCATTCCGAATGGAAGAAGCTCGCCCGCCGTGTCGACGCTCGCGCCGAAGCGCCACATGTCGACGAGCTCCGAAACGCGGCGGAACGTCCAATCATCGCCTGCCCTCGCGACGACGATGCTGCTCGGATCAGGCGACTTGTCGGCGTCGATCGGATTGTATTTTTCGGCCGGGATCATCGCGACGCCTTGCGCATTCGTCGCGGTCGCAAAAATTTCCGCGCCGTCGTGCGCGCGGATGCCGACGTGCGCGCCCGCGACAGGCTTGCCGTCCGAGAGACGCGTGACCCACACGAGGCTTCCGAAACGGCTCATTTTCGCGCTGATCGCGAGATCGGTGACGCTGACGACGTGTACGTCGGCGTGCGCTCCGCCGTTGCCGTAGCGCGCGAATTGCTGCACGGCGAAGACGACCGTTCCCCGGCCGCCCTGGTCCTTCAGCGTCTCGTCGAGATCGAGCTTCTTCACGAGCTGCGCATTCTTCGCGGCGCGCGCGTCGACACGCTCTTTCTTTCCATGCGGCTGCCCGGCGACGAGCGCGATTGAATCTTCTTTGCGATCACGCTCGCGCGACAAGAAGCGCGCGAGATCGGCTTCACTCGGCGCGGCCGTCGCCATGTCGTACGAAGCGACGTTCACCGATCCGATCGGCACGGTGCCGCCTTTCGCCGCCTCGAAGATCGATCCCGAGAGGCCGACCTCGACCTCGGGCCATTCGTCGTCGGTCTCGAACGGGATCGAGACGTCGTGCGCGAGCTTCTGCCCGTACTCGTCCTTCATGCCCGCAGTGATTTTGATGTGATAGGTGCGGCCAGCGAGGAGCGTGGGGTCCGGGATCGTGACTGACCTCCGGGGAACTCTGAACTGAGTCTGTTGAAGAAGTGGATTCGATACTCGTATCGCTCCGGAGGTGAGTCCATGCTGTCTAACGGGAACCGTTTCGGGCAGGGCGACGGGGAAGGAAA
>JAICXU010000251.1 GCA_025934595.1 Polyangiaceae bacterium
CTCCTCGCCGATCCTCTCCTGAAGCACGAGCCGGTGCGCGCATGCATCGAGCGCTCGCGCGATCGCACCGATGCCCACGATTTTTTCTTTCGGCGCGAACGCGACGGTGGCCTCTCCCCACGCTTGCATCAAATGATGCGGGCACGTCGTCGCGACCGGCAGCGAGCGCGCGACGACGATCCCCGTTTTTCCCGCGATCGCATCTTGCGCGAGTATTTTCGTAGGATCGGCGTCGTAGCCGGCGGCGAGATCTTCGAGATAAGCGGCCGCGACGCGATCGCCCGTTCCTGCGAGCTCCGGCTCCTTCTCGGGATCGCGACCGATCGCCCGCAAGAACGCGTCGATCGCGCGCGCCGCTTCGATTCGATCTGCCGCCATCGCGTTCGAATCGTACTTCAGTTGAGGAGGCGTTGGCGAACGCTCGCACCGATGCCACGGCGCGCGGAAAATCCTTCATCGAGCGCGTGGTAATGGCCGCACTCGGGCTCGCCGTATTTCCAGCAGAGCCAAACGAGCTTGTCGTCGACACGGCCATAAAAATCGACGAGTCCGATGCGCGTGTCTTTCACGACCGCGCCGAAGCCTTCGACCTCGCGCCAGCCTTCTTGATACGTGGCGATGCGCGCGATGAGCTCGAGCTTCATGGTGCGAATGGATTCGGTGTCGGCGTCGAGCGGTGTGATTTCGTCGGGCACTTCCCCGAGCAGCTCCGCGAGCGCGAAGAGGCGCTTCTCGATGTCGCCTCGCCGCTCGAGCTGACGACCGACGATCTCCGACAGACGCGGAATCATCGCGTTGACCGCCTCGAGCGTGAAGACTTGCGGCTCGCTCATGACCTCCAGGGAGTATGCCATCGATTTCATCCGCGCATCGCTTCCATGGGGTCGAGTATCGCTGCGCGCCAGGCCGGAAGGATCGAAAGTGCGACGAACGGGCCCACGACGGCGAGGCCGATCGCAAAGAGCTGCGCGAGATCGACCATGGGCGTGAGCGCCTGCTCGGGATAGATCGCGCTCCATCCGGCGATGGCCGGTCGCAAACCGACGGCGCCGAGCCAGAACACCCACGAATACGCCAAAAATAAGCCGATCGCGGCGCCGACCGACGCGACGATCCACGACTCGACGAGCTTCACGAGGAGCACGTCGCTCGTGCCGAAGCCGACCGCTTTCAAGATCGCGATTTCTTTTTTCTCTTCGGGCCCGAGCCCGCTCGCGCGGTCCCACGCGAGCAAGATGAGCGCGACGAGCGCCGGGATCGAAGCCGCGAGGACGATGCCGCTTCGCCGGCCGTACGCGAGCGCATACACGCGTCCGAGCAAATCGCGCTCGACGATGCGCGTGCCGGGAAGCCGATCGACGATCGTCTGCGCGACGACGCGCGCTTCTTCCGGATTGGAGAGATCGACGGCGACGTCGGTGGATTCATTTTCTTGCAAGCCGAGGAGCGCGCGCGCATCCGCCTCGTCACATGCGATGACGTCGGCGGCGAAGAGATCGACGTCCGAGTCGAACGTGCCGACGAGCTTCAAGGCCGGCGCCTTCAGACCGAGGGAAGGGAGCTGCAGATCGTCGCCGACGACGACGCCGAGCGCATGCGCGAGCGTCGAGCCCATCACCATTTCATGCGCGCCCGATTTCAGATCGCGGCCTTCGGCGATCGCACGTTGATCGAGCGGCGGCTCGTCGGATGGAACGCCGACCACGGTGACGTTGCCTTGCAACGCCGGCACGAAGAGGTATCCCCAGGCGCGCGGGCGGATTGATTTCACCGATAAAATCGCGGGATTTCGGATCGCTTCGACGTCGCTTGCCCGCGTCGTCGCGATGCGTCCCGCGACGATTCGTTCCACGACGATCGCGGGCACGGCGTCGCGCGCGCGGTCGGCGTCGGCATGGAGCGCGTCGGTCAGGAACAAAATCGACGCGACGAGCGTGACGGCGAGCGCGAGACCCGACGCGAGCGCGAGTGATTTGCCGGCCCTGCGGCGGAGCGATGCGGTCGCATACGCGAGGAGCGAAAGCCAGCGCTTCATCGCCCGCGTCCGATCTTCGCTTCTTCGTTCCATGCGTCGCGCGGAGGCGAGATCGCGCCGCCGGCGGGATCGGGATCGGGCAGCGCGGGACCGTCGGAGAACGCGGCCCCGGGCTCTTCGAGCGACGGCGTGCGGAGCCAACGCGCACCCCCCGAAAGCGCGAGATCGCTCGACGGGAGCCGATGCACGACGGCGAGACGCATGGCCGCTTCTTGCGCATGCGTGATGCGCCGCGAACGCGCGTCGAGCGAGAGCAAGATGAGCGTCGCCGGCAAGAGCGCGATGGCGCAAATCCCCGCCGCCGCTCGGCCTCTCATGGCGTGCTGAAGATCGCCATGAGCACTTTGGTGAGCAAGAAATCGGCGACGAGGAGCGAGATCGATACGACGACGACGGTGCGCGTCGTGCTCGTGCCGACGCCCTCGGTGCCGCCGGTCGTCTTGAGCCCGAAGTGACAACCGACCATCGCGATGATGAAGCCGAAGATCGGTGTCTTCAGCATGCCGCTCAAGAAATCGCCCATACCGGTGGACTCGAGCGAGCTGTTCATGAAAAACGACGCCGAGATGCCGAACTGCACGCGGCAGATGAAGATCGCGCCGATGGTTCCGAGCGCGAGCGCATACACGCTCAAGATCGGCATGATCAAAATTGCCGCCAAAACACGCGGCAAAACGAGCTTTTTGGCGGGCTCCGCGCCGAGCGCGCGAATCGCGTCGACCTGTTCGGTGACGTTCATCGCGCCGACCTCCGCCGCCATGCCGCTGCCGATGCGACCACCGACGATGATGGCCGTGAGCGTGGGGGCGAGCTCGCGCGCGAACGAGAGCACGACGACGCGCGGAATGTATTCGAGGCCGCCGAATCGCTGGAGACCGAACGCGAACTGGATGGTCATGACCATCCCGATGAAGAGGCTCGTCACCGTGACGATGCCCACGGAGCGAACGCCGAGCGACTCCATTTGGTAGATCGTGCTCGAGATTTCGAGCGGACGGCGCGGCAGCGCGCGGATCGTGCGTGTCGTGAGCAGCGAGACGTCGCCCAAGTGCTCGAGGAACGCGAGGATGCGATTTCCGTAGACCGAGAGCACCGGCGGCTCGGGCGGAGGCGGCGGAGGAAGTGACGGCGGCGGCCGATCCGACATGGGTCCCGACGACGGCGGGCCCTGATCGCTCGTGAACGCGCTCATTGTTTCGACCCGCTCGTGGCGTAGATCTCGTGCTCGGTGCCGAGCGTGCGAAAATCGCCGACGAAGCGCTCGAACTCGCTCGCCGACGCCGCTTGATCCGGCGGGCTCACGTACACGAAATCGTAAATGCAGCCGTCTTTTTTCTCGACGTAGATGTCGTAGCTGAGAAGCACGCCGTCGAGCTTGGCCTTGAGCGTCGTATGCCTGGCTTCGCGACCATCGAACGGGATCGTCTCCTCTTTGCCGTAGTCACGCTCCGTCGTGCCCATGATGAGCTGGCCCGTGAGCGAAACGAGGGGAACGTCGTCGTCACGTTCGCCGCATCGCGCGTTCAGCAAAATCGAGGCTTGGTGGGAGTCGTCGCGGAACGCGAGGCTCGCGTCGGTGACGTCGATGCGGTGCCATGTCGACGGCACCTCTCCGACGCGAAATGCGATTCGGCCGTCGCGGTACACGTGCCCATCGAAGCCTTTCTCCGAGCCGCCGCACGCGCATAGGATCGCGCTCGCGATGCCGAAAAAGAAAAGTGCGAAGCCTCGCATACGAGAAGTACCGTAGTAGCACTAAGGCCTCTTTTTTGGCTGGATTTCAGCTATATCGGCAGAAGCGTCATGCTCCGTTTCTACAACACGCTCACACAAAACCTCGAGCCGTTCGAGCCGCTCACGCCGGGCACGGCGAAAATTTATTTGTGCGGGCTCACCACGTACGACCTCGCGCATGCCGGTCACGCGCGCACCAACACGTCGTTCGACGTTCTCGTGCGTCATCTTCGCGCGCGCGGCTACGACGTCACGTTCGTGCGCAACGTCACCGACGTCGACGACAAGATCATGAAGCGCGCGAAGGAAAACGGCGAAGAGCCGCTCGCGCTCTCGGCGCGCATGAGCGCCATGGCCGACGACGATCTCGCCGCATGCGGGTGCACCAAGCCCGATCACGAGCCGCGCGTGTCGACGCACATCCCGCAAATCATCGCGCTCGTCGAGAAGCTCGTCGCGTCGGGTCACGCGTACGTCGCGAGCACGCTCAAAGGTCAGGACGTGTATTTTTCGGTCCGTGATTTCGCCGGGTACGGGAAGCTCTCGCATCGCAACATCGACGATCTGAAGAGCGGCGCGCGCATCGAGGTCGGTGAGGTGAAAAAAGATCCGCTCGATTTCGCGCTCTGGAAAGGCGACGACGCGGAATGGGGATGGCCTAGTCCGTGGGGCAAAGGTCGGCCCGGCTGGCACATCGAGTGCTCGGCGATGGCGTCGGCGTACCTCGGCGAGCACTTCGACATCCATTGCGGCGGAATGGATCTCATCTTCCCGCATCATGAAAATGAGATCGCGCAGAGCGAGGCCGTGTACGGCCCGCCGTTTTCGAAGGTGTGGCTGCACGGCGGCTTTTTGAACGCCGACAGCGAGAAGATGAGCAAATCGCTCGGCAATTTCGTCACCATTCGCGACGTGCTCGCGCGCAACGATCCGGAGGCCTTTCGCTACTACCTCCTCGGCACGCACTATCGCGGTCCGCTGAATTTCGAGCTGGAAAAAAAGCCCGACGGGCGCGTGGTGTTCCTCGGAATCGACGAAGCCGAGCGTCGCACGGATTATTTGTATAATACATATGAGACGCTGCGCGCGATCGCCGAAGACGCCGAGCCGTCGTTCCAGAATCCGAACGGCGCAGCGGAAAAAATTCTGCGCGAGGGCCGCGAAAAAGTTCTCGCTGCGCTCGACAACGATTTGAACTCGCCGCAAGCGCTTGCCGTCATCGCCGAGCTCGCGAAGGTCGCGAACGACGTCGCCGTGCAGGCGAGGAAAGCAAAAGGTGTCGCAAAGGACCTCGCGAAGCCGATGGCCGCCGCCGCCGCCGACGCGCTTCGCGATGCGTGCGCGCCACTCGGCCTCATGCAGGCGGACAGCGAGGCCTATGCCGCGCGGTGCCGGATGCGCAGGCTCACCATTCGCGGGCTCGACCCGGCCGCGATCGACGAGAAGGTCGCGACGCGCGGCGAGGCACGCGCGGCCAAAGATTTCGCGAAGGCCGATGCAGTCCGAAATGAGCTCACGGCGCTGGGCGTCGAGATCCTCGATTCGGCGACCGGCACCTCGTGGCGCGTCGTCGTCTAGCGATCACTCCATCGACGTCGCGATCGAATTCGCGCCGAGCTGCGTGACCGTCTCGAATCCCGCGCTCGACACGTCGAACACGCCGGCCGCGTAGCCCGCGCTCGCTGAATCTTGCCAACGGAAGTCTTGGTACGTGTTCACGGTGAAAACGATTTTTTCGTCGTGGTCGAGATTCGGGTCGATCACGAGATCCGTCGGAAACACGTATTTTGCCGGCGATCCGGACGTATCGAGCGCGATCGTGGATGCGGGAGCGGGTTGGGCCACGACGGCATTTTCTCCCGCCATCGTTCCGAGCGTCGTGCCGGCGGTCGAGGAGAACGTCGTCTTCCAATAACCCTGATCGTGCGTCGTGCCGTCGATCGAC
>JAICXU010000129.1 GCA_025934595.1 Polyangiaceae bacterium
GCGCGCATGCTCGTCGAGGAGCGCGAGCGCCGCATTCGCGTTTCCTTCGCGCAGCGCTTCTTGCGCGCGACGCACGAGATCGACCTCGGCGGCAATCGAAGGAGAAGGCGGGGTCGAGGTCGACGGCGAGGTCGACGGCGAGGTCGAGGGGCGATGGTCGACGGGCGGCGGGCGAGCTTCGACAGGCGACGGTGCAACGTCCGCCACGGGCGTTGTCGTTGTCGTTGTCGTTGTCTCCGTCGCGGTCGTTCTCGTTGTCGTCGTCGTCATCGTTATCGGCGCCGCCGGCGTCGCCTTGGTCTCGGTCGAGGTCGTGGTCTCGGTCTGCGTCGCAGCCCTCTGCGACGCACGCGCACGATGCACCGTCACCGCTCCCGCCGAAACCGATCCGAGGATCGCGACGGCCGCGATGATCTTCGTCGCGAGGCCGATGCTCGCGCCCGTCGCAGTTGCTGCGGCACCGAGCGACGCTCCGCCGGTCGCTGCTGCACCACCGCCGACGACCGCAGCGGGCGCGATCGAAGGTGCCGCCGCTGCCGTTGCCGTTGCCGTCTTCGTCGTGGCCGAGACTGCGGCGCTCGCTGCGATTCCCACGGCAATTCGCCTGCGGATCGCGGCGCGCGTGCTCGCGCGATCGGCCGCGGAAGGCTCGAACGCGGGAGATGCCTTTCGAAGTAGCGCGGAGGCGCGAGCGCTCGTACCCGGTTTCATGTCGCGCTCCCGTGCGGTGCCATCTCGTGTCCCGGCCCCTGGTGCTCACACAGCTCGTGGCGCGCGAGCGCGGCTTCGAAGCACGCGCGACCTGCGCGAATGCGCGATGCGACGGTGTTCGGATTCACGTCGAGCGCTTCGGCGATCTCCGCCGTCGTCATTTGCTCGAGCTCGGCGAGCACGAACGCTTCGCGCTTGTCGTCATCGAGCTCTTCGAGGAGCTTTTGCACGAGCCTCATCGCTTCGCGCTCCTCCGCATTTCGATCCGGCGATTTGCCCGACGACGAAAATGTATCCGGCTCGAACGCTTCCGCGCGACCGACCATCGACGGCTTGCGCCTTTGCGTGCGTCGATAATCCGACACCACGCGCCGCAAGATTCCATAGAGCCACGTCTTGACCGCGCCTCGATGCTCGAACGAATCGAGTCTGCGATGAACCACCAAGAAGACCTCCTGCGCAACGTCCGACACGTCCGACTCGCCGACGCCTAGGCGTCGTGCGGTTCGCCACACGAACGCGAAGTGCGCGTCGTAGACGCGATCGAACGTGAGCTCTCCGAGATCGGATCGGATCCCGACCTCCAAAGGACGTGCGAACGGCATCGAGTGCGAGAAGGACATGAAAAACGCGTGCTCTTCCTGAGTGGCCGGGGTTCGATTTCTTGGTGAAGCTTCGCGTGGAAAAAACGGTAGAGAAGCGGTCAGAATCGAAGCTCTGCACCGACCGTGCCTCGACCCACGATGGGCGCAGGTTGATGCACGAAGCCGACGCCGTCGAGCACGAACTCGGGGCGATCGACATCGGCGCCGATCTCCAGAAGCGCTCGAACGCGAAATAGGCCTGATTTATCGAGCGAAAGCGTACCTAAACCTCCGAGCAGCGCTTCGGCGTTGAGCGCGCTTCCGGAGCTCGGACGCGTGACATCGAACGATTCGCCGCGGAGCGAGCCGAGCTCGAACGCGGCGCACGGGCCGACCTGAAATGTGTCACCGAACGACAGACATGTCCGAGCGCCGGCATCGAGCAGCTGAAAGCGCGCGCCGCCCGGCTTCGAAAAACGCGCGACGCCGAGGGCCCAATATCCGCCGTACGTTTCGACGCGAAGAGCTCCGTACGCGACGCCGATTTCGCCGAGCGCACCGAAGCCGAGCGAAGGAAGATCGCCCGACGTGCCGCCGAGCGATGCGCCGAAATAAAGATGAGGAGTGAGATCGGAAGACCGAGAGCTCGACCTAGACTTAGGCTTCGTGCGCGATGGCGATGGATGGGTGACGGTCGAAATCGAGGCCGATGGTCGAGGGGCGACGGTCGGCGCCGAGGTCGAAGTCGACGTCGCGGTCGCTGTCGGTATCGCCTCGGTCTTGGTCGCGGTCTCGGTCGAGGTCTCACTCGCCGCCGCCTGCGTCAGCGCCAACGCGAGGATCGAGGCGGTCGCGTCGGCGGCGGCTTTGCACGATTCCGCCTGAATTTGCCGCTCTGCGTGCGTTCCATTCGGCAAAATAGTTGTAATCTGCAAGTTCCACACGCCGCTCGGATCGAGCGAGACCGTCGCCGTCGCATCGAGCTTGTCCGCGCGCACGTCGTCACCGCGAAGATGCGCGACCTCTTTCAAAATCGTCTCGCTGTCGGAACATCCTGCGGGCGCGTTCCAGGTCAGCGTGACGGGCGGCGCCGGCGCGGCCGGCGGTGTGGCAAGTTGCGCGCGCGCTGCGTGAACGAACGGAAACGCAGCGAGGAGCGTGGCCAGGGCTGCCGCTATTTTTTTTCCGCCCCGCATTCGACTCGCCCGCGCTCGCAATTTTTCGGCCGCTCTACTTCGCGACGGGGAGCCTTCGTTTTCCTCCGCCGCCCGAGCGATCGATGATCGGCGCGGGAGCGTCCTCTCCCTCTGCTGCTCTCGCTTCGATCGCATCGACGAGCTTCTCGCCGACCTCGATGAAGGCGCGCGCGATCGAGCTCGCGGGCGCGGCTTGCACGACCGGCGTTCCTTTGTCGCCCCATTCACGAACGATGGTTTCGATGGGAATTTGGCCCAAAAGCGGCGCTTTCGCTTGATCGGCGACGGCTTGCCCGCCCCCTTTTCCGAAGAGCTCGTGGCGCACGCCCGCGGAGTCGATGAAGAAGCTCATGTTCTCGACGACGCCGAGAATGGGGATGTTCACTTTTTCGCACATCGACACGCTCTTGAAGACGTCGTCGGTGGCGACGGCTTGCGGCGTCGTGACGATGACGGCGCCCGACACGCGCACGCGTTGCGAGAGCGTGAGCGAGATGTCGCCCGTGCCCGGCGGAAGATCGAGGACGACGTAATCGAGGTCGCCCCAGTTCACGTCTTTCAAAAATTGGAGGAGCGCGCCGTGCAGCATCGGACCGCGCCACAC
Source organism: Polyangiaceae bacterium (assembly GCA_025934595.1). Lineage (GTDB taxonomy): Bacteria > Myxococcota_A > Polyangia > Polyangiales > Polyangiaceae > JAICXU01. The sequence goes on from JAICXU010000129.1 coordinate 3,096, forward strand.
GATCGCCGCTTTCGGATCTTCGAGCAAAAATCCGATGCTCATCAACTTCACGCCGAAACGTTCGAGCGGCTCGATGCGCTTTCCATCGAGAGAAACCGGTCTTCCGGAGATCCCGAGCATCGTCGGAATCGAAGGGCCGTAGATGTCGGCGTCGAGGAGGCCCACGCGACATCCGGATCGTGCGAGCGCCAGCGTGAGGTTCGTGGCGACGGTGGATTTTCCGACACCACCCTTGCCGCTCATCACGAGCACGACATTTTTCACGCCGGGCATCGGATCGTCGGGACCGATCGTGCGTGCGGATCCCGAGCCGACCCAGCGGACCTCCACCGATTTCACGCCGCTCGCTTTTTCGACGACGGCCCGAGCGCGCGCGCCGATCTCGCTACGTGAGCCTGATTTCAAACCGAGAGTGACGGTGACGTCGTTCGCGAGAACGGTGACGTCACGCACGTCGGCGGCGTCGCCGATGTCACGGGTGAGCGCTTGGACGATTTCTTCTTTGGCGATGGCCATTTCGGGGCTGAAATTGCCCCTCTATCGAGGTGCCGTCAACTCTCCGTCTTCCCTCAAGGTCCAGGGTGCGCGTCGCGGTACACGACGAGCTTTTTTTCGGTCATTTCGTCGATCGCGAACCGCACGCCTTCGCGGCCGAATCCCGAGTCACGCACGCCGCCGTACGGCATGACGTCGACGCGGAAGGTCGGGACGTCCCCGACGATGACGCCGCCGACGTCGAGCGCGCCGATGGCGTGCCGGATGCGCGCGTGCGAGTCGGTGAAGATCCCCGCTTGCAGGCCGAAGCGCGTATCGGCCGCCATGCGAACGCCCTCTTCCCAGCTATCGTAGCCATGGATGGTGACGACCGGCCCGAAGATTTCTTGCTCGACGACCTTCATCCCCTTCCCTGCGCCGTCGATGCGAAGCACGGCGGGCATCATCTTCGCGCCATCGCGCGTGCCGCCGGCCACGAGCTTCGCGCCGGCCGTCACCGCTTCGCCGATCCATTCTTCGACGCGCTTCGCGTTCGCTTCGTCGATCATGCACGAGAGCACGGCGTGCTCGTCCATCGGATCGAGCGGCTTCGTGGCGCGTGCTCGCTCCGCCATTTTCACGGTGAAATCCGCGATGATTGTATTATGCACATAAATGCGCTGCACCTTGATGCAGACCTGGCCCGCGTATCCGAACGAGCCCGCGAAGATGCGGTCGAATGCGAAATTCGTGAAACCGTCGTCGTGGAGCACGACCGCCGCATTGCCGCCGAGCTCGAGCAACGTTCGTTTTTTTCCGGCGATCGATTTCAAATGCCAACCCACGCGATCGCTGCCCGTAAACGACAGCACCTTGAAGCGATCGTCTTTCACCATGTGCTCGGCGGTTTCGTTCGAGCACGGCACGACTTGCAGAACGTTGTCCGGCGCGCCGACTTTTTTCGCCGCGTCGCGGATGATGGCCCCGAGCGCGAGCGACGAGAGCGGAGCTTGCGGCGGGGGCTTCAAGACGATCGAGCATCCACACGCGAGCGCGGGCGCCACTTTGTGCGCCACGAGATTCAGCGGGAAGTTGAACGGCGAGATGCCGAGCACGGGACCTGCCGGCACGCGAAACCACTCTCCGCGGTAAGGCTCCGAAGGCTTCGTCACGTCGAGCGCCATCACCTCGCCTCCGATGCGCGTCGCTTCTTCTGCGGCGAGCTCGAACGTGGCGACGGCGCGCGCGATCTCGGCTTTGGCCTGCGTGATGGGCTTGCCGCATTCTTTCGCGAGGAGCTCCGCGAGATTCGCAGCGTCCGCTTCGATCGCACGAGACACCGACAAAAGAAGCTGTTTCCGGAGATATGTGGAAGATGCACGGAATTTTTCGAACGCGGTCACCGACGCTGCCATCGCGCGACCGGCGATCGCGTCGTCGGCGAGCACGACGTCCGCGAGCGTCGCGCCGTTCCACTTTTCCGTGATCCGCGACGTCGGACCGGTCGTGATTTTCTCGGAGGCCACGTAGAGGGCGGTGTCGATGTTACGCATGGGGTCGATCGTAGCGCTCACGACACATTTCGAATTTCCAAATCAACCGGTGTAGGGTCCTTCGCATGAGAGCACGCGTCGGGCTCAGCTTCGTGGTCCTCGTCGCCACGACCGTGGTGGGGTGCGGTCGCGCGAGCTCCAACGCGACGGAGACGACGAGCGCGCCGGCTTCGACATCCTCGAGTGTCGCCGCACGTGACGCGAGCGCGCCCTCGGCGTCGAACGAGCCCTACAACGTGCTCTTCATCACCATCGACAGCTTGCGCGCCGACATGCCGTGGGCCGGCTACCCGCGCGCCATTGCGCCGAACTTGACGGCGCTCGCCGCGAAATCCACCGTGTACACGAGCGCGTATTCGATCTCGTCGTTCACGAGCAAGAGCGTCGCGGGCATGCTGAGCGGACGTTTTCCTTCCGAGCTCGCGCGCACCGGCGTGTTCTTCACGCGCTACGAAAAATCGAACACGTTCATGTGCGAGACGCTCGAAGCGGCGCACATTCCGTGCGTCGCTGCGCAAGCGCACAAATATCTCGAGCCGGGCTATGCGGGCCTCGACCAGGGATTCACGGCGTGGAAGCTCGTGGACGGCCTGACGTTCGACTACAACAAAGATCCGTACGTCACGAGCCAGAAGATGACGCCGCTCGCGATCTCGCTCCTCCAAGATCCGGCGATCGCAGCTGCGGCCGTCACTGGCGCGCCGGCCGGCACGAGCTCACATCCATTTTTCGCGTGGTTCCATTACATGGATCCTCACGACGAATACCAAAGCCACGAGGAGTCGCCGCATTGGGGAACACGCGCGCGCGATCTCTACGACGAGGAAGTCTTCTACACGGATTTGTGGATCGGAAAATTGCTCGACTTCGTGAACGCGCAGCCGTGGTCGAAGCGCACCGTCATCGTCGTGAGCGCAGACCACGGCGAAGGATTCGGCGAGCACGGTCGCTTTCGCCATGCCCACGAGCTCTACGAGGAGCTCGTTCATGTTCCTCTCATGGTCCATCTGCCCGATCAGACGACGGCAACTGCGCGCACGATCGACGTGCCGCGAAGCCAAATCGATCTCGTGCCCACGTTCTTCGATCTTCTCGGCGCTGCGCCCACGCCCGATCTCGACGGCGTCAGCTTGAAAGACGAATGGCTCGGCGGCGCGCCGGCGCCCGCGCGCGACGTGATCACCGATTTGCCGCAAGACGAGTTCAACCAGCGGCGCCGCAGCTTCTTGCACGACGGCTGGAAGATCATCGCGCATCGCAACGACGAAGGCTTCGAGCTATTTCACATCGCCGAAGATCCGCACGAGCTCCACGACGTCTACTTCACGGACAAGGACGACGCGCGGCGGATGGTGAAGCTCTACAAAGAAGCGTCATCGCACATCGCCGACGTTCCGCCGACGGGCGGCATCCCTACGCACGACGACTGAAAAAAAAACGCGCCCCCGTCATGTCACGGGAGCGCGTCTTTCGATTCAGGTCAGCTCGCTATCAGGCGCCAGGACCACCGACGCTTCCGGACACGTTGATCGCAGCGGTGAGCGTCGCTTGGAAGCTCGTGAGCGACGAAGCCGCCGACGCCGTCATGTTCGCGAGGCACGCCGTGCTCTTCACGTCGAGCTTGCCCGATCCCGTGATCGAGACTGCGCCCTGCGCGAGACCTTGCAGATCGGTGAGGATCGCTTGGCCTTGCGCTTGGATGACGAGAAGAAGCGCCGGGAGGTTCGTCTGCAGCGTCGCGACGAGCGCGCTGAATTTGCCTTCCGCACCTGCCGTCACGCTTCCCGAGAATGCGATTTTCACGCTCGGCGGCGTGCACGTCGCGCTCGCTTGCGCGCTGGCGTTGCAGTTCGCTTGGCAGTTCGCATCCACTTGGCAGCCACCTTCGAGCTTGCCGCCCGAGCATGACAGCGGCGTGTAGTCCGCCGCGCAGCTACCCGAGCACTTGACCGAAGCCTGTCCCGGCGACGCCTTGCACGTCGCATCGCACTTGCCGCTGCACGATCCCGAGCACTTCACCGCCGGAGCCGTCGCTTTCGCCGTGCACGTTGCATCGCACTTGCCCGCGCACGATCCGTCCGCTTGCACTGCGCTTGCGCCCGTTGCCGTTCCGTCGACCGTGCAGTGACCCGAGCACGTGCCTTGGCAATCGACCGCGACGCCGCCTTGCGCCGTGCAGTCGCCCGAGCAGTTGCCCGTGCAGCTTCCTTGGCAGTCGATCGTCGGCGCGCTTGCCGACACGTTGCAATCTCCCTTGCAATCGATGTCGAGCGTGCCGCCCGTGCACTTCGGCGGATTCGCTTTGATGTCGCACTTCCCGCTGACATCACAGCTGCCTTGGCATTTCGCTTGTGCGCTCACCGACACTTCGCACTTCGGAGGCTCGATATCGAGCGTGAGGCTCGCTTTCGCCGTGCCCGTCGCCGTGAACGTCGCGTTGATCGACGTCGTCGCTTGCCCGCACCAGAAGTTCAGAAGATCGACGCCCGTCTTGCCGTTCGCGCCCGC
>JAICXU010000204.1 GCA_025934595.1 Polyangiaceae bacterium
AAGAGATCCGTCGATCGCCGCCGCGCTCTCCACGTCGCTCGCGAGTCTCGCGAGCTCGTCGCAAATCGCACCTTCGGCATCGTACAAACGCTCCGCGCCTCGGCGAGTCGCCGCGCCGAGCTTTTCGGCGTGTCGCAGGCGACCGCGCTCGTTCGCGAGCATGTGCTCCTCGCCGGCCTCCGGCGCGAGATCGTCGAGATCGCGGAGCTGGAACGTCAGCACGTCTTCGCGTTCTGCCCTATTTTTCTCGGCTGATCGCGCGCTCTCGAGCTCGCGCGCGACGTCCGCGATCGCGTCGACTTGATTCGACAGCGCATCGCGCTCCGCGTCCAGCTTCCCGAACGCATCGAGATATTCGAGATGCGTGGCCGGATCGGTGAGGCTCACGCTTTCGTGCTGCGAAGCGATGTCGCAAAGATCCGGTGCGAGCTCCGCGAGCTGCGCGGCCGTGCAGAGCCTGCCGTTCACGAATGCGCGACTGCGACCTCCGCTCTGCACGACGCGTCGCACGACGATCTCGACGGTGTCGGCGTCGCCCTCGATCGGAACGCCGGCTGCCTCGAGCCTCTCGACGACGCGCGAGCTTCTCTCGATCTCGAAAAGGGCCTCGACCTCTGCCTCCTTCTCGGCATTGCGGACGAGCTCAGGCGAAGCGCGGCCGCCGAGCACGAGCGAGAGCGCATCGACGAGCATCGATTTGCCCGCGCCGGTCTCTCCCGTGAGCACGTTGAAGCCGTCGCCGAGCTCGAGCGTGAGCTTCTCGATGAGGACGACGTTGCGAACCGTGAGCGCGACCAGCATGGCGATGTCCTTCGCATCGCAGGCGCGAAACCACAAGGCCATCCGGGGCCCTTCTGGCTATTGCGGTTCGGCTCGGACCCTACTAGCATACCGCCCCGCGCCGATTTCCGCGCCCACTGCCCATCCTCTCAAGACGCGCGCAAGCCTGCTCGCTAACCAAGACGCGCGCAAGCCTGCGCGCTAACCAAGACGCGCGCGACGTTGCGCGCTAAGGCCGCCCCGAATGCGTGCGAAGAACGCCGCTAAGACCCCGAAAAAAAAGGCTTCTGTCCCGCCGCCGCCGCCCAAGCCGTTGACGCTCGAAGAGCGCACGGCCTTGCTCGAAAAGCGGCTTCTCGACACGGGCGCCGAGTTCCAAGCCTACTATCGGGACAACCTGGATATGTCGTGGATTTACCACGACAGCGCGCTCGAAGGCGTCGTGTACACGCCGCAGGAGCTGCGCACCGCCATCGATCCTGCGAGCGCGGTCGTGTCGGACGCGAGCATGCAGCCGGTCTGCGAGGAGATTCGCCGCCATCGTGAGGCGCTCGACTTCATCCGTGAGCAAGCGCTGAAGCGCCGCCAAGCGATCACGATCGACACGGTCAAAAAAATCTACGTCATCCTCCATCCCGAGGAAGGCGACATCAAGACGGTGCGTTATCGGAAAGACATTCCTCAGCACCGTCTCTATTTCCATGAGTACGCCGCGCCCGACAAGATCACCTACAAAGTTCGGCAGATCGTCGATTGGATCAACGATCCGGAGACGAAGCGCACGCGCAGCACGGTGCGTCTCGCCGCGCGCGCGCATTACGATCTCCTGCGCGTATTTCCTTTTCAGCACGACAGCGGAAAGGTCGCGCGTCTTCTCATGAACTTGCTTCTTCTGCGCGGCGGATTTCCGCCCGCCATCGTGCACTCGACCGAGCGCCAGCGTTATTACGAAGCCCTGAAAGGCTCGAGCGCGACGATGTCGGTCATCGTCCAAGAAGCCATCGAGAACAATCTCGCGTCGATCGAGAAAATGCTCGACACCCGCGACGCCAATCGCGAAGAGGATCGCCTCGGAGCTTCACGAGGCGAGGGTTGATTCGCAAGCGCGCGAGGCTACCGTGAGCGCGCTCGAAGCATCGATCACGCTCGAAGAGGTCTTCAGCGTCCTGACCTCGAAACGGGTGCCGCTGGCGCCGGAGCTCGCGGGATATCTGGCGCTCGAGCTCGCGGAGGGCGCGGGAACGGCGCCCGGCGAAATCGAGCCGAAGCAAGTCTACATCGGCGACGAAGGCTCGGTCGCGATCGTCCGAAGGCCGAGCCAGAGCGACGCGAACCCGGATCCCGCGAGCGCGGCCCTGGCCACGAGGAGCGCCGAGGCGTCGATTCGAGCCATTTTGCAGCGTCTTTTGGACGCCAGCGGATCGCAGACGCCGTCGCTCGCGATGACGGCGAAGAAAAAGGCGGGCGCGGGCGTGCCGGCGTTGATGGCGGAGCTCGAGGCCGCGCTCATTCCGGTGAATCGCGCCGCGGGTCGTCGTGCGCTCGCGCGTCTCGCACGCGAGGCGAAGCGCGTGACGCTCGGCGTGGGCCGCAATGCGGCCGGCACGCGCGCCTCCTCGCCTTCGCACCCGCAATTGAAAGACGCCGTCGCCGCCGAAGCGAAGCCACCGTCGCCGAGCCCACGACCTCCGGCCGCTTCGAATTTTTCGCTCGAAGAAGTTCCGACGACCGCGCGTCGTGAGGTGCCGCCGGAGGTCCTCGCCGCGCCCGTTCTTCCTTCCGACGTTCCGCCGCCCGCGGAGCCTGCACAACGCGCCGGCGGGCTCGTCATCAAAAGCGCGCCGGTCGATTTGCAGCGGCCGCCGAGCGTGAACGAGCTGCCGACCGTGGAGCTCGGTCAATCGGGGCTTGCGGCGCCGGGCGCGTCCTCCGAGCAGCGCGACTCGGTCGACAGCCTTCTGTCGCAATTCGAGGTGTCGGCCTCGCAAGAAAAAGAAGTGAAGAACGACCTGAAGGCGATCGCGGGGCTCGAGCCTACGCCGCCGCCCCCGCAAGATGCGGATTCGGGGCTCGACGATCTGCTCGCGATGTCCAGGTCTTCGAGCGTTCCGCCGGCGAGCATGCCGCCCGCGGCAAAAAAACCGTCGCTGCCGCCGCCGACTGCGCCCCCGGTGCGCGAGCCTTCGGAGCGCCCGGGCGCGATCGGGTCGGAGCCGCCGCCTTCGCGCAAGCCCGTGCTCGCGTACGAAGACGATCGCTCGATGCAGACCGAGCCGGCGCGCGTGAAGCGAGCGCCGACGAAGAGCCGCGGCATCGACAAAGTCCTCATCATCTTGTTCTTCGTGTTGCTCGCCGGCGGCGCGGTGATGGTGTGGATGCTGAAACCCGGATTTTTCACGGGAAGAACGCCGGAGAAGATCGCCGAAGAAGAGCGCGCTGCCGCCGCTGCGAGCGCGAAGGCCGCCGAGCTCACGGCGATGAGCAAGCAGTGCAAGGAATCGATCTCGCTCACCGACGTTCCGCCGAAAGCCGAGGTCGCGATGCGTGTCGGTGTCGCGCCGGTCGACGTGCCGCACATTCCGATGCAAACGCGGCTCGAGCTGATCGCGACGCTCGACACGTATGCGACGAAGCGCGCCGTCGTGTTGCCGGATGCGACATGGGACAAGGGACCCGACGGCAAGCCGCGCCTCGAGACCGCGGTGCAGCTCGATCCGCTCGGCAAACATCACGGAAAAACCGCGCCGGACGTATGGCCGCCGGTCGAGCCCGGAAGCGACGTCGGCGGCGCCGACAAGGCCAGTCCCGGCACGCTCCACATCGTGTCGTCGCCGAAAGGGGCCGAGATTTGGATGCTCGTGGGGCTCGGTCCCGAAACCCAAATCGACGACGTGCCCTGCGGCGACGTCGATCTTTTGCTCGGTGGCCCCGGCACGTATCGAAAGAAAATTCACGTGCGCGCAGCCGACTTTTCCGCGGGTGAGCCCGCACCGAACGGCGACACCATCAAGACCGCCAAAGTCAGCGCGAAATGATCTAGCCTCGAGCCATGCACGAGCAAGACATGGCAATCGTGAAGGCTCTCGTTCCCGTGGCGTGGGCCGACGGCGTGTTCGACGTCAAAGAAAAAGAGATGCTCGAGGCGCTGCTCGACGCGTTCCAAGCGAGCGACGACGAGAAAAAAGAGATGCGCGACTACGCCTCGCACGAAAAGACGATCGACGACATCAACCTGCAGGATCTGTCCGCCGACGATCGCCGCCTCCTCTTGCAGCACGCCGTGTTCCTCACGTTCGTCGACGGCGAGCAGGGCGATCCCGAGCGCGCGTTTTTGGAGAAGCTCGTCGAGCGGTTGAAGCTGCCGAAAGAAGAAGCCGACGAGCTCAGCGAGATGTCGGCCGCGCGCGCGAAGCGCCTCCTCGAGCTGCTCTGACCGGTCCGAACGCGCGCCGGCTTCGGGCGCGTCTTACTTCTTTTCGGCGTCGCGTTTTCGGCCTTCGATTTCTTTGAGCAGCGCCATCGGGCTGAACGGCTTCGTATAGTAGGCGTTCGCGCCGGCCGCGAGCGCGCGTGCTTTCGAGTCTTGGTCATCGAGCGCGCTGATGATCACGATCGGCACGTTCTTCGTATTCGGCTCGGCGCGGAGCTTCTCGCAAACCTGAAAGCCGTCGAGCGTCCCCGGCAAATTCAAATCGAGCAGCACGAGATCCGGCGCCTGCGCGATCGCGAGCTCCACGCCGCGCGCGCCGCTATTGGCGGGCTCGACAGAGTGACCTCGACCCGTGACGAGCGCCTCGATCATGCGGCGGATCGAATCGGCGTCCTCGATGATGAGAATGCGCATCCAGAAACGAGTCTAGCCCATCTCGTGCCCAGACGTCTCGTGCCCAGTCGTCGCACGGGCAGGCGCGCTTCGTGGCGCGCGTCCGAAGGTCACGCTGACGCGCAAGCCGCCGAGCGGCGAGTCGGCGAGCTCGACGGTCGCCTCGACTGCGCCCGCGATTTCTGCGGCGATGTTGAGCGGAACGCAGCTCGCCCGACCGTACGTTCCGGGCTCGACCTCGAGGGCCACGAACGCGCGACGCGCTCCCGAAGGCAGCGGCGCGCCCGAATCTTCCACGCTGAGCCTCGGGCCCGCTTCCTCGTGCGAAAACGAGACTCGGACCTCGCTGCCTTTCGGCGACGCCGAGATCGCTTGCTCCACGAGATTGCGCACCAACACCGTGCACGCGCGCGCCGCGATGTGTGCGGGCGGAAGATCGTCCGGAGCGGGCGTCATCACGAGCTTCACGCCGAGCTTGTCCGCGCGTCCTTGAAGCGCTCCGTTCACGTTGCCGCTCACTTCGTCGAGGCGACATGCTCCCGAAAGATCCTGCGCGTCGATGTCGCTGAGGCTCGCGAGCGCGCCCACGAAATCTTGGGCGCGTGCGAGCGCGCGGCGAACCACGTCCCAGCGTTCTTCGGCGTCGGCGATTTGCAGCGGCATGGACGGCGTGCCGCCGGACGGAGTGAGCGCCGTGAGCGGCGGCTGTCCTGCTTTCGACGGCACTTGCCGTGCGGCCGCAGAGAGAATCGTGCGAAGCTCCGCGGCGATTCCGCCTGCGAATTTGCTGAGCGCACCGAAACGCTCCGCGGTCGGCATCAAGTGGAGCGGCGGCGGCAACGTCGACGGCGTCGAGACTTCTTCGCCGTGAGCGTACGCCTGCGCGAGCTCGCGCGCATACGCTTCGCCTTGTTTTCTCGCTTCGTCGAGCTCTTTGCGAAGCGCCTCGCGCTCTTTTCTTTCGCTGACGCCGTCGGCGGGGAACGACAAAACTTCGGCTCCGCCTTCGAGCTCGTAACGACCACCGTACCGAATCGCCATGCGCGCCAGCCACGCGCGCTCGGTCTCCGCCGTCGCCGAGCTGTCCGGCCCGAGAACGACCGCGACGCGTACGTCTTCGCCGTCGCGCTTGATCGTGACCGCGGATCCGGCGCCCGTCCCCTGCCCGATCAACACGTGAAGCATGCGACGAAGCTCACCTTCGTCTGCAAAGATCTCCGTTCCGCTTCGCTCGACCGGCCCCGTTTCGATCGACACGCGCGCGTCGGGCGCCACTTCCCAAATCAGCGCCGCGAGATCGATGCGACCACGCCGTCCCTTGATGGCGGCGGGCTTCGTGTGGAGCGACGAGAGCATCTTCATCGCGTCGTCGAGCACGTTGAGCGTCGCGTCGAGACCCGTGGCCGACGGATCGTCCGCGCCGGGCAATGGCGCCGGCGGCGCGTTCGTTTTCAGGACCTGCACGCCGACGCGCAAGCGCTCCGCGGCTCCCGACGCTTCTTGCGTGAGGAGCCATCCGAGCTCCTGGCGTGTGAGCCGTCCTTTCGACATGGCGGCGGTCATCGTACCATTGCCGCGTGCTACGGGAAGAGCGTGCGGTTCGGGCCAGCTACGACGCGGCAAAAGATCAGGTGATTGTCGCGACGGTGGCGCAAAAATCGGGGGATTTTGTGCCGAAATCGATGAATTTGCTCCTCGACACGCGCGGCCATTTGGTCGGAATCGACATCGACGCGGATTCTGCC
>JAICXU010000247.1 GCA_025934595.1 Polyangiaceae bacterium
ACGTACGACGAGGACCTGCATCCGCGCGAGATCCGCGATGCGCTCGACGCCATCCTCGTCCGCGACGAACGATGCAGCTCCGATTCGTTCCAGCGCGAGCTCTTCGGCAGCTTGGGTCATGATGGGCTCCGAGCGCGCCGTGGCAGCGCGCCTAGCCTCTTTGCTTCACACGGGATGCACGAATCGGCCCAATTTGTGAGCCCGATTGGTCACGGAATTACTTCACGAAGTGATGCCCGCGAGCGTTGACCAATGCATCGCGACGCTTATGATCGAAGGCGTTCCCTCTACCAGGCAGGTGACGACGCTACTTGTGGATCCCTTATGAACTGAACCAGGGAGGCGCCCTGTCGCTCGGTGCGCACGCCGGGCTACCTCGCTTCACGCTCGTCTCATGACGCGCATGTGCTCACGCACAAGGGTAGATAACTCGGAAGCCTTAAGCGCGGCATATGTCTCCCACCTAGCTTCGGCTAGGGGTTCACAACAGCGCTCGCACGGCTTCGGTGGTACGGAACGCTAATTCCAGTCGCGCGACACGATGCGCGCTCGGTCGAAGAGGCAGGGCCCTCCGGTGGAAACGCCGGAGGGTTTTTCATTTAGGCTCGCCCGCATGGTCGATCGCGCGAAGGTCCTCGTTCACGGCGCCACGGGCTTCACGGGGAAGCTCGTCGCCGGCGTGCTCGCGAGGAAAAAAATTCCGTTCGCGATCGCGGGGCGAAATCAAGAGAAGCTCGACGCGATGGCGGCCGAGCTCGGCGGCGACGTCGAAACGGTCGTCGTCGACATTCGAGATTCGGAATCGATCGAAGCGGCGTTGAAAGATCGAAAGGTCGTGTGCGCGTGCGCGGGTCCCTTCATCGAAGTGGGCGAGCCCGTGCTCGCCGCTGCCGCGAAGATGGGCGTGCATTACGCCGACACGACCGGGGAGCAGAAATTCGTCGCGCTCGCGGTCTCGAGATACGGAGAGATCGCCGAGGCGAGCGGGGCCTGCGCGGTGCCGGCGTTCGCCTACGAGATCGCAGTCGGCGACTGGGCCGCGCACGCAGCCGCGCAAAAAGCAGGCGAAAATCCCCAAGAAATAAATGTAGTTTACATGCTTCGTACGCCCGAGGGCGGCATGGGTGGCGCAACGTCACGCGGAACGAAGCTCTCGATGATCGGAATGACGGCGGACGGAGAACCTCGCCAATTCGTCGATGGCGAGCTCGTGCGCGAATCGGCCGCAACCTACGTTCGCGCGTTCCAGGCGCCGAACGGCAAATCGGTGTGGACGTTTTCGTTCCCGAGCCCCGAGTCCGTCGTCGTCCCCTCGCACACCGGCGCTCGCACCGTGCGCACGTTCATGTCGGCGGGGAAGCACGCAGCGCGAGGCATGCAAATCAGCCGCGCGATCTTTCCGAGCATCGTGCGCGCGTTCAAAGGACCGCTCGAGCGCTACGTCTCGAAATCGAGCGCGGGCCCCGAAGGCGACGATCGAAACGCGCGCTTCGATCTCTTGGCCGAGGCCACGAAAGACGGGATCACCTCGCGCGTATTTTTCTCTGGCTCTGATCCGTATGGGCTCACCGCCGAAATCCAAGCGATGTTCGCGGCGCGTGTGCTCGCAGGAAAGATCACGGCGCGCGGCGTCGTCGCTCCGAGCGTCGCCGTTTCGCCGCAGGACGCTCTTTCGGAGCTCGGTCACACGGGCCTCGTCATGCGGTAGTGTGCGCGGATGAATTTTCGCGCTCGCCGCCTTTTCGTTTTGTCCCTCCCGCTCGTCGTGGCCTGCGGTGGATCCAACACGGAGCTCCCGCCGCCGCCCTCGAAGGTGACGCCGCCGCCGGCTCCCGTCGCGCAAGCGCCGGCCGCTCCCGCGAAGCCCGCGTATCCACAGTTCCCGAAGAAAGCCGTCACCGACACCTACGGCGACACGAAGGTCGTCGACGATTATCGCGCGCTCGAGGATCCGAAAGATCCCGCCGTCGTCGCGTGGTCGGACGCGGAGAACGCGTTCGCGCGAAAGATGCTCGACGGCGATCCGCAACGCTCCGCCGTCGCATCGCGTGTCGGTGCGCTCATGGGCGAGTCGTCACCGCAATGGGACGGCCTCGTGCAGAAGAAAGGAAACATCTTCGCGCTCGAGCGTCGTCCGCCGAAGCAGCAGCCGTATCTCATCGTGCTGAAGGCGCTCGACTCTACGGACAAAGAGCGCGTGCTCGTCGATCCGAACGCGATCGACGCGAGCGGCGGAACTTCCATCGGATGGTTCGCGCCTTCGCCGGATGGAAAGAAAATCGCGGTGGCTCTCGCCAAGGGCGGTGCGGAGCGCGGCGACGTGCACGTCTTCGATGTCGCGACGGGCAAAGAAGCGAAGGACGTCGTCGATCAAGCGGAGGGCGCCGGCGAGGGCATGTGCCTCGCGTGGAAATCGGACGGCTCCGGATTTTTCTACACGCATGCCGGACGCGAGCCGAACGTGCCGAAAGACGGCGTTTATCAGCGGATTTACTTCCACAAGCTCGGCACGCCGATCGAAAAAGATTCGCTCGCGCTCGGAAAAGATTCGCCGCGCATCGCGCAGTGGGAGCTCGAGTCTTCCGACGACGGCAAGGTCACGATGGCGCGCATGGAATACGGCGACGGCGACAAGTGGGATCAATACATCCTCATGCCGTCGGGTTGGAAAGAGCTCGCGACGAAAGACGACTGCGTCAAGACGATGAAGGTCGGCAGCGCGGGCGAGCTTTATTTGCTTTCGTCGAAAGATGCGCCGCGCCGCAAAGTGTTGAAGACGACGGTCGCCGCGCCTTCGCTCGAAAAAGCCGAGACGGTGATCGAAATGGGAGAGCACGTCATCGACGCGATCTTGCCGACGAAGACACGTATCTACGCCATCGAAGGCATCGGCGGACCTTCGCGCGTCGTCGCGTATCCGCTCGTGAAGGGAAAAGCGGGCGCTGCCGAGCCGCTCGCGACCCCCGACGTGTCGTCGGTCGAGTCTCTCGTGTCGCTCGGCGGTGACGACATCGCGTTCGCGAGCGAGAGCTTCACGTCGCCGCGCGCGTGGTTCAAGGTCGCCGGCAAAGACGGATCGGTCACGAAGACCGCGCTCGCATCGACCACGAAAGCCGATTTTTCGAACGTGGAAGTCTCGCGCGATCAGTGCACGTCGAAAGACGGCACCAAAGTTCCGATGACGATCCTCAAATCGAAATCGGTGAAGAACGACGGCCAAAATCCCGCGCTTTTGTGGGGCTACGGCGGCTACGGCATCGTGATCGCACCGCATTTTCAAGCCTATCGGCTCGCATGGCTCGAGCAGGGCGGCGTCTATGCGATCGCGAACATTCGCGGCGGCGGCGAGCTCGGCGAGACCTGGCACTCGCAAGGAAATCTCCTCGCCAAGCAAAACGTGTTCGACGATTTCTACGCGTGCGCAGAGCGCCTCGTCGAAGAGAAGCTCACGAACAAGGACAAGCTCGCGATCGAAGGCGGCTCGAACGGCGGCCTCCTCATGGGCGCCGAGATCACGCAGCACCCCGACGCATTTTGCGCCGTCGTCACGCGCGTGGGCATCTACGACATGCTTCGCGTCGAGCGCGATCCGAACGGCCGATTCAACGTCGCCGAGTACGGGAGCGTCACCGATCCGAAGCAGTTTCAGGCGCTCTATGCGTACTCGCCGTACCACCACGTGAAAGATGGCGTCGCGTACCCCGCCGTGATGTTCATGACGGGTGCGAACGATCCGCGTGTGTCGCCGTATCACTCGCGCAAGATGGTCGCGAGGCTGCAAGAAGCGACGTCGTCGGATCGTCCGATTCTCCTTCGTACGAGCGCAAACACGGGCCACGGGATCGGCTCGCCGCTGAATGCGCAAATCGAAGAACGCGCCGACATCTACGCGTTCCTGTTTCGTCAGCTCGGCGTCACGGTGAAAAAGTAGTCCGAGTCCGCCAACACTTTTTCACGCGCCGTCTCGGCGTGGTGGCTACCTTGATTCCATGGCGCATTTCGGGCTCCTCACGCTCGCGCTGTGGGCATGCACGGTCGTGGTCGCGGCCCTCGTGCGAAATCGCCAATTCGCCACGTTTTTAGGGGTTTTGCTCGGCATCTACTCTTTGCTCGCGACCGAGATGCTCGGGGCGCTCGCGATTGCGTTGCCCGCCGCCGTGCCGGTGTTCGTGTTTTTGCACGTCGTCGTGTTCGTGAATTTTTTGGCGCTCGCGCGTCCGCGCATGCGTCCGCTCGTCTATCGCGTGCTCGTGAGCTGGCCGGCGTCCGCGTTCACGGCGGGCACGCTCCTCTCGCTGCCTTGGGGAGTTTTGCTCGCGCTCGGATTCCATCCGTGGGCGCCGTGGCTTCCGTATCTCGCTGCGCTTGCCGGCATGATCCAGTCGCTCACGGCGCGCTCGGAGGAAATCGATCTCGTCGTCGAAGGTCCGGGCGGAAGCCGCATCGACGTCGAGGCGCCGCATCCTCATCCTCGTGGCGATCGTCGTGAGCCGCGACCTCTTCGCATCGTGCAAATTTCGGATCCGCATCTCGGTCCGTTCATGTCCGTCGCGCGTCTCCGCCGCATCTGTGCGCGCGCCGTCGAAAAAAATCCCGACCTCATTTTTCTCACGGGCGATTTCCTCACGATGGAATCGCAATCGGACCCGGACTTGTTGCTTCGCTCGCTCGAGCCCTTGAAAGCGATGAAAGGGCGTGTTTTTGCGTGTTTTGGCAACCACGATCACGAAGCGCCGCGCATCGTGAAGCGCGCGCTCGCCTCGAACGACGTCGTGCTCCTCGTCGACGACGCGTGCGAGGTCGACACCGACGCAGGGCCCGTGCAGATCGTCGGAATGGATTTCACGTGGCGCGAACGCAAGGAGCATCTCGCGCGCGTCTGCGCGGAGCATCCGCGAAAGCCAGGCCTCACGCGCATCGTGATGCTGCACGATCCCGGTGCGTTCAAGCATCTCCCCGAAGGCGAGGGCGATCTCGTTCTGTCGGGACACACGCACGGTGGCCAAGTGGGTCTGCTCAGCCTCGGGCTTTCGTGGACGTTCCTTCGTCTCTTCGGGATCAAAATTCCGGACCACGGATTCTGGGCGCGCGGCACCGATCGCCTCTACGTGCATCGCGGCACCGGTCACTACGGCTTTCCCCTTCGTCTCGGCGTTCCGGCCGAGGAGAGCATGATCCGCATTCATCGAGCGGCCGGCGCCGCCACGGGCACGACGTAACGAAGGGCGACGCGCGGAGCTCGCGCTCAAGCCACCGGCGCGAGGAGCACCACCGAATACGCGACGGCCGTTTTTTCGCCGGCGTTCGTATACGAGTGCTTCTGATCGCCGCGAAACACGACGACGTCGCCCTCGCCGAGCTGCCATTTTTCCGCCGCCGCCACGAGCACGATGCTCCCTTTTTCGCACGTGAGATATTCGCGCGTGCCGGGCGTGTGCGGCACGCCGACCATGTGCGATTTCGGAGGCAGCTCGAAGCGATCGATCTCCATTCCTGGGATCGAATCGGGCAACAGCTTCCGCACGGAGACCTCGCCCCGGCGTTTCAGCGGCAGCTCGTCGCGCTTGTAGAAATGACACGCGGCACGCGGCGCCGAGACGAGCTCCTCCAGCGGCACCTGCAGACCGCGCGCCACCGCGAGCATCACGTTCAGCGTCGGATTCGCGGCGCCCGATTCGAGATTCGCCCACGTCGCGCGAGGAATTCCCGCCAATTTCGCGAGCTGCCCCTGCGTGAG
>JAICXU010000250.1 GCA_025934595.1 Polyangiaceae bacterium
CGCGATCGCGTGGGCGCATCTCCACATCGTGGCGATCGCGTGGGCGCTCCTCGCGGGATCCATCCTCGGATTCATCGCGCTCGTGCTTTTTCACGCGCGCGTGATTCGTCAAAAGGATCGCGTGGCGGCGGCGATGCGATTTCACGAACGCGGCCTCGCGAGGCTCGATGGAACATGGCAAAAGCTGCCGTTTGCTCGCGAAGTGCAGAACGTGCCCAATCATCCGCACATGGCCGATCTCGACATCGCGGGACCAGGGTCGCTCTTTCATTTCGTCGATCGCACCGAGACGCGATTCGGTCGCGTGCATCTTGCGTCGTGGCTCGGTGGCGGCATCGGCGAGTTTCCGGCCGACGTGAGCGCACGCCAAGACGCCGTGCGTGAGATCGCGCAGCAGACGGGATTTCGCGAGCAGCTCTATTCGCTCGGTGCCGTGCTCGGCGACGACAAACCGGAGCCCGCGCCGATGATCGCGTGGTCCGAAGGCAAGAATGCGTTGGCCGTGCCGCCCTCGGTTTCGGTCGTCACGAAAGTCCTGCCCCTCCTCACCGTCCTTGCGATCGTCTTTCGGTCGCACCTGCCGAAAGGCGTGTGGCTCGGCCTGCTCGCGATTCAGCTCGTCGTCGCAGCGCCGCTGCGAAAAGGCGTGAAGCTCGTGCTCGAAGCCGCGTCGACGCGAGAGGGAGCGCTCTCCGCGTACGGCGAGATGCTGACGGCGATCGAGACCGCGAAGTTCGAGTCGTCGCTTTTGTCTTCGCTCCGTGCGCGCACGGACGGCGCTACCCTCGCGATGAGCCAGCTCGCGCGCATCCTCGCGTTCGTCGACGCGCGCCACAACGAAGTGTTTCGTCTCTTCATCAATCCGCTGCTCCTCTGGGAGACGAACAGCGCGTTCGCGCTCGAAGGTTGGCGGCGCCGGCATGGCTCGAAGGTGCGTGGATGGGTGGAGGCCCTCGGCGAGGTCGAGGCGCTCGCGAGCCTCGGCGCTCTCGCGTTCGAGCAACCGACGTTCGCGTGGCCGACTTTGTCGGAAGAGGCCGTTTTCTGGGGCACCGGGCTCGGTCATCCGCTGATCCCGGAAGATCGCAGAGTGACGAACGACGTGCTGCTCGGCGGCGCGCATCCGCACGCGTTGATCGTGACGGGCTCGAACATGTCGGGAAAGTCGACGCTGCTGCGCGCGATGGGCGTGAATGCAACCCTCGCTCTCGCAGGTGCGCCGGTTTGCGCGACGGCGTTGCGGCTCGGTGATTTGCGAGTCGCCACGAGCATGCGCGTGGCGGATTCGCTCGAGAGCGGCATCTCGCATTTCTACGCGGAGCTGCAGAAGCTGAAGCTCGTCGTATCGCTCGCGAAACGCCCGCGGCCGGTGCTGTTTTTACTCGACGAGATTTTGCACGGGACGAACACGCGCGAGCGCCTCATCGGAGCGCGCGCCGTCGCGCGAGACTTGGTGGCCTCGGGCGCGATCGGCGCGATCTCGACGCACGACATCGCCATCGGCGATCTCGAACAGGAGCTACCGGGAAAAGTGAAGAACGTTCACTTCCAGGAGCAGGTCGAAAATGATCAGATGACGTTCGACTACAAGCTGCGTGACGGAGTCGTGCAGAGCTCGAATGCGCTGCGACTCATGCAAATCGTCGGGCTCCCGACCTAAGAGATCATCCACCGATCGCGCGGATCGAGATCAACGCCGCGCTGGGCTCGTTGCAGCCGCGCCATGTCTCGCCATCCGGCTTGAATTTCCATGCGTCGGCGACCGCTCGTGCGACGCCGTCGGCATCGTGGCGGTCGGCCTCACGGCTCGCGCTCACGCCGTCGGAGGTGGCGAGACAGGGTCGCAGCATGCCGTCGCTCGAGACGCGCAGGCGATCGCAGCCTGCGCAATACGTATCGCTCGCTCCGGTGATGAATCCGACGCGCTTGCTCGAATCGCCGCGCGCACGCACGTAACGCGCGGGCCCGCGATCGACGTCGCGGACCGCGTCGCCTTCTTCGAGAAGATGGGCGAGCTTCGATCGCATCTCGGCGCCGGTGACGACGCGGTCGGCCATGCGCGCTCCCTCGCCGATCGTCATGATCTCCAAAAATCGCGGAACGATGCCGCGCGACCAGGCGAATCGAACGAGATCCTCCATCTCCGCGTCATTTTCGTCGCGCACGACGACGGCGTTGATCTTCATCTCGTCGAAGCCCGCTGCGCACGCCGCATCGATGCCGGAAAGGACGCGAGAGAGGTCGCCGCCACGCGTGAGCCGCGCGAAGCGATCCGCTTGGAGCGAATCGAGCGAGATCGTGATGCGCCGAAGACCTGCGTCGCGTAACGAACGCGCGAGCTTCGTCAAACGCGATCCATTCGTCGTGAGCGCGAGGTCCGCGAATCCGATCTCGGCGATACGCGCGACGATGTCGACGACGTCGCGTCGCAGGAGGGGCTCGCCGCCCGTGAATCGCACGCGGCGAACGCCGGCACGCGCGAGACCTTTCGCCATCGTCACCATCGCGTCCGCCGTCATGCGCTCTTTCGCGAATCCATCGCTCTTGTGCGGCCGACAATAAATACAGGCAAAATCGCAGCGATCGGTGAGGGAGACGCGCACCGATCGCGGCGGAGTCGGCGGGTTCGACACGACGGGCAGCGCGACCACAACGGCACCTTAGCGTGTGCGAAGAGCAGTGGCGAGTGATAGGAGTGCCTCGTGAAGGACGTCCTCGTTGCGACACTCACGGTGAGCGACACGCGCACCGCATCCGACGACGAATCCGGTCGCCTCTTGCGTGCCGCGCTCGAAGCGGCGGAGTACGAGCTCCTCGCGCATCGCATCGTCGAAGACGACGTGGGTGTGATCGGCCGTGCCGTGCGAGACGCCGCGGAAAAGGGCGCAAGCATGCTCGTCATCACCGGGGGAACCGGCATCGCGCCGCGCGATGTCACCGTCGAAGCCATCGAGCAGCTCTTCCACAAACGCCTCGATGGATTCGGCGAAGCGTTTCGCAGGCTCTCGTGGGACGAGCTCGGCGCGCGCGCGATTCTCTCGCGAGCGACGGCGGGGATCGTCGACCGGATGATCGTGTTCGCGCTGCCTGGAAGCACGAAGGCGGTGAAGCTCGGCGTCGAGCAAATCATCGTACCGCTCGCACCGCACGCGCTTCGCGTCGTTCGCGGCGAGCGTCATTTGCACTAGAACGACTCAGACGCGCGCGAGCCTGCGCGCTATAGGCAAATCATGAAGATCAAACTCCTCTACTTCGCCGAGCTTCGCGACGCGCTCGGAAGAAGCGAAGAGGAGCTCGAGACCCATGCGACGTCCATCGCCGCGCTCGCATCGGAGCTCGCCGCTCGACACGATGCGATTCGCGCGCGCCTCGGCTCGATTCGCTTCGCGAGGAACGAGGCGTTCGCGTCGCGCGAGGATGCGATCGAGGGCGGCGACGTCATTGCGCTCTTGCCGCCCGTTGCCGGCGGCTAGGCGCGCGCGTGTTCGGTGTGGGCGCACGCGACCCACTTCGAATCGCCGTCCGCGTAGTGCTCGCGCTTCCAAATCGGAAGCCTCTCCTTGATGCGATCGATGAGCCGGCGCGAGGCCACGAAGGCTTCCTCGCGATGCGGCGCGCTCGCCGCGCAGACGACGGCCACGTCGCCGATCGCGAGCGCGCCGACACGATGCAGCGCCGCGAGGCGAACGCCGGGAATTTCCGCTTCGATCTCGCGTGCGATGCGCGCGAGCTCTTTTTCCGCCATCGAGGCATACGCCTCGTATTCGAGGCGCTCGACCCGCCGACCGTCGTTCGTGTCGCGAACCACTCCGAGAAATGTGGCGATGCCGCCCGCGCCCGGGTGGCTCACGGCCGCGATCGCCTCGCTCGGATCGAGCGACGTTTCTCGAATCGCGAAGAGCGTCATCGCTTCCAGGCTCCGGATTTCCCGCCGCGTTTCTCTTCGAGCGCGACTTCGAACGACACGCCACGGTCGACGCTCTTCACCATGTCGTAAATCGTGAGGGCGGCGACGCTCGCGGCCGTGAGCGCCTCCATTTCGACGCCGGTGCGATCGCGGGCCTCCGCGGTGGCGAGCACGACGACCTCGCCGGATTTTCTTCCGGCTTCGATCTCGACCGCGACGCGTGTGAGGGCAATTCCATGACAGAGGGGCACGAGATCGGGTGTGCGTTTTGCCGCAGAAATGCCCGCGATTTTCGCGATCGCGAGCGCATCGCCCTTTTCGACCTTGCCGGAGAAGAGGAGCGCGCGCGTCGATTTCTTCATGCGAATCGTCGCTCGGGCGCGCGCCGTGCGATGGGTCATTTCCTTTTCGGACACGTCGACCATGCGGGCATGGCCTCGTGCGTCGACGTGCGTGAGCTTTTTCTTCACGGAAAAATCTCCGATGCGAGGTAGATCGGGACCACCGCACCGGCCTCTAGGCTCGCGACGTCGCTGTCGATGCGCACGAGCGCGTCCGCGCCGGCCATGCCGAGAAGAGAGCCGCTCGCTTGATGCGGAAGCACGCGCACGGTGGGCTCGCTCGCGTTCACGAATGCGGCTCGCGCGAGCTCCGTGCGACCGGGCTCGTGGCGGAGCGCAACGTCGAGCTTCGCACGATGAACGCGTGGCAGCGGGGAGGCGTCGCCTTGCATCGCGCGCAAAAGCGGCACGCCGAGCAGCGCGAACGTGATCATCGCGGACGCTGGATTTCCCGGGATCGCAAGCGCCATCGTGCTCGCGCGCTTTCCGAATGCGACGGGCTTGCCGGGCTTCATCGCCACCTTCCAAAAATCGAGCGAGACGCCGAGCGACTCGAGGGCCGCGCGCACGTGGTCGTGCGCTCCGACGCTCGCCCCTCCGATCGTCACGAGCAGATCCGAATTCGCGAGGGCGCGCGCCGTCGCATCTTCGGTGGCGGCGCGATCGTCTCGAACGCGATCGATCGAGACGACCCGTGCGCCGGCATGCGCCGCGATCTCCGCGAGCGCGATCGACGCCGAATCGGGGATCGACGTCGCCGATCCGCTCGCGCCCGGCGCGCGAAGCTCGTCACCCGTCACCACGAACGAAACGCGCGGACGGCGCGCGACCGACAGCGACGCCCGATCGAGCGAAGCCGCGAGCGCGACTTTGGCGGAAGAGAGCCTCGACCCACGTGCGATGGCGAGATCGCCGCGCTTCAAATCCTCACCCGCTTGGCGGACGAAACGTCCGACGACGGGGGCGCGCGAAAATCGAACGCGCTTTCGGTCGTCGTCGAAAGCGGTCTCTTCTTGCATCTCGATCGCGTCGGCGCCGGGGGGCAGGGGAGCGCCGGTAAAAACGCGGCGCGCGCATTTCGGCGAAAGCGCGGCCGGCCGCGAACCTGGCGTCGTCTCGCCGTCGACGTCGAGCTCGAACGGCAGCTCACCCTCGAAATCGGCAGCGCAAATCGCGTAGCCGTCCATCGTGCTCGCGTCGAACGCCGGTTGATCGACGACGGCTCGCACGTCTTCGGCAAGAACGCGTCCGGCCGCCTCCGCGAGCGGGACCGTCTCCGCGTCGAGAAGGACGGCGGCGCCGACCATCCTCGCTTGGGCCTCGTCGAACGGCAGCATCGGCGGCTAGAGTACAACGCGATGGGGAATGACGCCGTTTCGATCGAAGTATGGCGCGGCCGTGGACAGCGGCTCGAGACACACGACGGCGACGTCTTTTGGCTGGATACGGACGCCGCGCGGAGCTCGCATCGCAC
>JAICXU010000941.1 GCA_025934595.1 Polyangiaceae bacterium
CACCGACGACGCCGCGGAGGCGATTCTCGGTGGGCTCGCGCTCGAGAAGCGAGAGGAAGCGGATCGTCGGGAAATTCCCGCCGATCCCGCGATCTTGGATCTGTATCTTCGCGCGAGGTACGCGTCGCGCACCAACAACCCGGAGGCCGCAGTCGCCATCTTGAACGACGCGATGACGCGCGCGCCCGACGAGCCCGCGCTCCTCTCGCTCTACGCCGCCGTGCAAACGGCTCGTTTCAACCGCGAGCTCGATCCTGGGATCGCCGACGAGGCCGGCGCGCTCGCGAAGCAGGCCGCGGAGCGCGCGATCGCGATCGCTCCGAAAGCTTCGATTCCGCGCATGGCCATGGGCGAGCTTTTGATTGCGCACGGCGACGTGGAACGCGGCGCGCGCGAGCTGGCGGCCGCGCTCCGTATCGACGATCGTCTCGCTGACGCGGCGGCGTCGCTCGGCCAGCTACGCGTGCGCGTCGGTGACACGAAGGGTGGCATGCGTCTCTTGAAGCGTGCGATCTCGCTCGATCCGTCGCTGCTTCCCGCGACGAGCGAGCTGATTCTCTTGTCCGAGCTCACGGGCGATACGGAATTCGTCGATCAATTTTTGTCACGACCTCCGCCCGAGTCGCCGCACGAGCTGTGGGCCTACTGGTACGTGCGGGCGCGCATTCTCCTCTGGCGCAACGACGTCGCGCGCGCCGAGCACGATCTCACGGTTACCGACCGTGGACCGATGGCGCCGGCGACGCACATTCTTCACGGTATCGTCACGCATACGGTGACGGAGCAAAATATCATGGAGCTCACGCGGCGCATGCGTGTCGGAGCAAGGTCGATCGCGCGCACGCAATATTTCGCGAAGATCATGACCGAGGTCTACACGGTCGTCGGGAATCTCGAAGGAGCGATGCAATCGCTGCGTGATGCAGACAAGGCGCTTCTTCACGATGCCTTGTGGATCGATGCTTGTCCCACGATCGCGCCGCTGCGCGCGAATCCGGAGCTCGCGGGTATCGCCGATCGCACTCGTGAACGCGCGCGAAAAGTTCTCGCCGCGATTTGAGCGTCACGCCGCCGGTGGCATCGAGATCTGCACTTCGATCTCGAAGTCGTCGGCCGACTCCGTCGCCGGCTCGGTCGCCTCGAGAAGGTCATCGTCGGAAAGCTCGATCTCCGCGAGGTCGCTCGCGACCGCGGGACCTCGCTCGGGAACGATCGCGCCAGGTATACGTGACGTGTCCTGCACGAACGCTTCCCATTTTTTTCGAACGACACCATCCATTCCGAAAAATTCGACGCCGATGCCCGCGCCGTGAGCGGGGGTGCTTCTCTCGACCACGTGCTTGCCGACGCCATGCACCACGATCTCGCTGCCGTCCGGAAGCGCGAGCTTCATGCGAAGGAGCTGCATTTTGCTCGGCGGTTTTTCCATGTGCAAAAAGACGCCGCGGTATCCCACGTCCTCGGTGACCGCCGGCGTGTCTTGATGTCGCGAGAGCAGCGTCACCGGAACGCGCGCGCGATACCGCTTGTCTTTTCGCTCGTGGCTCCGCATGCCCTCAGGGAACGGCAGCGGGCACCGACATCTTTAGCCCTTGCTCCGCCTTATAACTATCCGCCCTTAACTAGAGGAGCGCTCAATCTCGGATGTCGACCTCGGTACCGTTCGGCACCATCGCCGCCACTCTCTCGATCTCGTCGTCGTCGACCGCGATGCATCCGGCCGTCCAGTCGTATTGCTTGTGAATCGCCTTCCAGCCCGCGGCGGCAGGGGCTCCGTGGATACCGATGTCACCTCCGATCGTGGAGCCTTTCGGCAAATCGCCGTCCGCCATCGCCCTCGCGAAACGCGCGCGATCGTCCGCGTTCGGGTAATCGAGCCGCATGAAAATGTGGAACTGCGAAGGCGATCGACTGACGACGTGATACCGGCCGACGGGCGTGACGTCGTCGCCTTGCCGATGTTTCACACCCGCGCCGCCGGGTCCGATCGCGACCGAGAAGTGCGCGAGCGGCTTTTCGCCGTCGAAAATGTCCATCGTGTGCGCCGTC
>JAICXU010000233.1 GCA_025934595.1 Polyangiaceae bacterium
CACCGGCGTGGTCGACGTGACGTACGCGTCGGTCGACGGCGGGCTGTCGCTCGACGTCACTGCGAGCGGCATCCAATTCAACGCCGAGCAACCGCATCATGCGTCGGCCGATCTCCACGCCACTGCCACCGTCACCGCCGATGGAAGCGCACGCGAGATGACGTGGAACGCGACGCTCACGGGCACGACGGCGCGGAGCAACGCGTTCTCACGCACCGCGAATTGGGACACGAAATGGCGCGTCGGCGGCACGTGCATCTCGCTCGACGGCAGCGCCGAGGGCACGGTCGACGACCGCACGTTGAAGACCGAGGTCGACAACTACCAACGCTGCCTCGGTAGCTGCCCCGCTGCCGGCGGAAAGATCACGATCGAGAGCGAAAAGGACGGCGAGCAAGTCTCGCTCCTCTTCGACGGCGCGAACGAAGCCACGTTCACGGGAGTGAATGGACAGCAGACGAAAATTACGCTCGCCTGCGGGTTGTAATTCAGTGCGTGTGCGTCCCCGTCGAGTGTCCACCTTCCGCGATGGGCTCTTCGTAGATCTTCAGCGGCTCCAAATTCGCCAGCACCTCGGGACGAATGCCGACGCCGCGATCGCTGAAGAACAAATCATTTTCCGCCATCTCCGCGCGCTGCTGCGCGATGAAGAGGATCGGGCCGCCTGCTTTCGTGTATCCGAGCTGCACGAGCGTTCCCTTCGGCCACGAGCCGCCCTCGAACGTCAGATCCTTGCGCAGCATGTAAAAGCCCTCGGCAGGTAAACGCACCAAGCTGTCGGCCCACGTGAGACCGCGAAACGGCAAGCCCGCGCCGTGGAAATGCCAGCGGTTCATGATGTTGTGCTCGGGCACGATCACGACCGGCAGCCCGGAATCGGAGTGGTTGTGGAAATAGACGAGCACGTCCGCCGGAACATCGGCTTCGTTCTCGGGGAGCGGTTTCGTCGTGCGATAGAGCCCGCAATTCGGGAGGAGGCTTTTGATCTGCGCCATGGCCGCGCAACATAAGCGGCCCGAGGAATGCGCGCTAAGTTTTTTCGCCGTCGCGCTTTTGCGTTTCCACGCCGGGCGGCGGCTCGAGCACGTCGTCCTTGCCGTCCGCGTTCTTGTCGACCGGGCCCGCGGCTTTGTGCAGGCCGGATTGCGACGAGAACTCGAGACCCGCGACGAAACCGTCGTGCTCCTCTTGCAGCCACACGACACGCGCGCGTCGTGTGAGCTGCGTCGTTCCGTCCTCGCCGACCGTCACCGTGTAATCGACGCCCGCGAGAATGCGCTCTTCGAGGATCGCCCGGATGCCGCTGCGGCTCATGTTGATGGCCCAGCCCGTCGAGACGACCTCGCCCTCCCCGCCGTCGACGATTTTTTTCACCGTGATTTTTTCGGATACGCCGCGCCTTGCGTCCGTGCGACGGGTACGCGCGGGGGCGTTTTGTCCCGAAACGGCCGCCGAGATTCCGTCCTCGGGCGTCGGCGTACCTTTCTTTTCCACGGTATTTCCCATCATAGCAAAAGATGGACGGCCCGGCCCTCGCCTCTTCGACGACACGCTATCGAAATTTTCTCTCGATACTGAAATCCTCAAGCAAGGCATGCCGCTGCATGGCATCCTTGACGGCGACCGACGAAAACGGGTCTCATCGTCTGGTAGCCGCTCGCATTGGGTCGGGGAGTGCGGCGTCGGTTGCGCGCTATTCGCTTCGAAGCCCCCCTGGAACGCTCGCCAACGTGTCCCCCCAAGAGCTGAAGAAGGCATTGATTTCGGCAGGGTTCGAGGTCTATCGAACCAAGTCCGAAGAGATCATGCTCGCCGATCGTGTGCGAGACAACCTGATCCTCGATTCCGGCGTACGCGTTCGCGCGAAGGCGGCGAACGAGGTCGAGGTGCGGCTCGTCATGGGCGTGCGCAAGGCGCAGTTTCCCGCCGATGACGAAGCCGCGCTGTTCGAGCGCGTGCGAAAGCTCGCCGCGCCGGTGCTCGCGCTCGGATTCGACGAGATTGCTACAGGACAATCTCCCGTCACCGATCCTTCCGACTCGACGCGCACGCTCGACGTTTTTTACGATGTCGTCTTCGGTAAAGAAGCGGCCACTTTCGACGGCGCCCTCCCGCTCTTGAAGGCTGCGATCGAAGTCGCAAAGACCGCAGAATCCCGCCACTAAGACGGCCGCCCGTGCTATTCGGGCTTCGTCATGTTGTCCCTGTTTCGCCGACAAGGCCTGATGTCCGTCATCTACGGCGGAATCATCATCGCGATCATCGCGGTGTTCGTCATTCAGTTCCGGCCGAACGCGAATCAGAAGAGCGCGTCGATCAACCAGGCGTGCGTCGCCGTCGTCAAAGGTCACTGCATCGACCCCAAAGATCATCGCGCCACCTACCGCCTGCTGATCCCGCGTGATTCGCAGGGAAATCTGATGACGGGGCGCGCGAAGACGATGGGCCTCGCGAAAATCGCCGCCGACGGTCTCATCGAACGCGAGCTTCTCGACGACGAAGCGGACCGCATCGGGCTCACCGTCACCGACGACGAGGTCTCCGACGAAATCATCCACGGCTTCATCCACGTGAGCGTCCCCGCGGAGCGCCCCGACCTCGCCGCAAACCTCCGCGTCGGCGACGGGCGCATTTACGTGGGATTCAAAGACTCGAAGACGAAGGAGTTCGACGTCAAAGTCTACGAGCGCACGATCCGCAACCTCGTCGGACGCTCACCCGCCGAGTTCCGCGAGGCGCAGGCGCGCGAGATCCTCGCGTACAAGATGCGAAAAATCATCGTCGCGCCCGTGCGCGTCAGCGAGCCCGAGGCGCTCGCGAGCTACATCAACGAGAAGAGCAGCGCCGAGGTCACGTTCATCCCCGTGCACGCGGGTTACGTCGCGCGTTACGCCATCGACCAAAACGACGCCGACATCCAGAAATGGGCGGCGGACAAAGACAACGCGAAGAAAGTCGACGAGCTCGTCGCGCAACGCATCAGCGCCGCGGAGCCGAAAGCCAATCATGTTCGGCACATCTTGGTTCGCGTCGAAAAAGGCGCGACGGCGGACGAGAAGAGCGAAGCGCTCGGGAAGCTCGCCGCCGGCGTCGCACGATTGAAGCGAGGTGATGCATTCGCCGACGTGGCGCGTGATCTCTCGCAAGATCCCGGCAGCGCAGAGCAAGGCGGCGACGTCGGCGACAAGACCGACGGATTCGTCGCGCCGTTCCGCGATGCCGCGAACGCGCTGAAGCCGGGCGAGGTGACGAGCGGCGCCGTCGAGACGCAGTTCGGCTATCACCTCATCGAAAAAGACGATCCCTCGAAGGTCTCGCAGGTCTCCGACGCGATCAAAAAAGACGCGCAACGCGAGCTCTTCGTGAAAGAAAAGACGGTCACGGTGGGACACGATCTTGCCGCGAAAATCCTCGCGTCGATGAAGGCCGGAAAATCCGCCGACGACGCCGCGAAAGACGCGGTCGCTACGCTGAAAGGCAAGACGCTGCCGACCGCGCCGCTCACCGTGCTCCCGCCGGCAAAATCGGCGGCGGCCGTCGACGCGGGTGCGGGCGGCGCGCCTCCGGCTCCGAATGGCCGCGACGCGGGCGCTGCTCTTCTCGACGGTGGTGCGAGCGTGGCCGAGGCGCCTGTCGTTCCGAAAGTGTTCACGGCCGACAACGACCCCGACCGGCCGCAAGCGCAGACGTCGAACGACTTCAATCGCGGCGGCGATCCGATCCCGGGCCTCGACGTGAAGGAGTCGACGAAGGTCATCGAGTTCGCGTTCGGCACCGCCAAAGAAGGCGAGCTCTATCCCGAATCGCTCCGCGGCGAAGACGGCTTCTACGTGTTCGAGCTGAAGTCGCGCAAGGCGGCGACGAAAGAGGATTTCGCGAAGGACAAGGACACCTACCTGCAGACGCTGCTCGCGGCGAAACAGGCGGAGGCCATCGGCGTATACGTGCGCAGGCTGCGCGATGCGGCGAAGGACGAAATCAAAGTCGACAACTCGTACCTCGAGACGAGCTCACGCGACGGCGGTGTCGACGAAAGCGACGAAGAAGAGGAAGAACCCTGAGCGACGCGCGCGGCACTGCCGACGCAGCGGCACGTGATGCTGCGCGTGCAGCCTCTCGTGCAGCCTCTCGTGCATCCTCTTGTGCACCAAGGCGCATCACGCTCGCGAATGGGCTTCCCGCCCTCGCCATTTCTCAGCCGAATCTTCATCGCGCGCTCGTCGCCCTCTACGTGCGCGTAGGCTCGCGTTTCGAAACGAAAGAACGAAACGGCCTGTCGCATTTTCTGGAGCACATGCTCTATCGCGGCACACCTCGCCTTCGCACGGCGCACGACGTGAACCACGCGTTCGAGTCGCTCGGCGGCTATCTCTACGCGTCCACGCAAGTCGACTACGCCGTCTTCTCGGTCGGCGTTCCGCCCGAGTCGCTCGAGCGCGCGTGCGAGCTCTTCGCCGACGTGCTTTCGCATCCGACGTTCTCGGACATCGAGATCGAAAAAGGGATCGTGAACGAAGAGATCTTGGAAGATCTCGACGACGACGGACGGCAGATCGACGCCGACAATCTCTCGCGAAAGTTGATCTATCCGTCGCATCCGCTCGGCTTCACGATCACGGGCACCGAAGACACCGTGAATGGCTTCGACAAAAAAATGCTTCGCGCGCATCACGCGCGGCATTTCACGGCCGATGCAAGCGTCCTCGTTTTTGCCGGAAATTTGGCGGAAAAAGAGGCCGTCTCGCTCGCAGAAAAATATTTTTCGAATTTTCCGAGGGGCGACAGGCCGACGACCGCGCCGCCGCCGGTCACGCAAAAAAAACCGCGCCTCCAGATCCTCGAGAACAGCTCGAGCCAAACGGAGCTTCGTGTTTCGTTCCGCGCGATCGCCGACGACGCGCCGGATCGGCCCGCGATGGACATGCTGATGCGCCTCGTCGACGACGGCATGTCGTCGCGTCTCTATCATCGCATCTGCGATGCACGCGGGCTTTGCTACGACGTCACCGCCGGATACGACGGCTACGAGGACGACGGCATCGTCGACTTCGCGGCCGGCGTGCAACACGCGCGCACGTCACGGGTCACGCGCGAGATGCTCGAGCTCATGCGAGAGCTCGCGACCGAAGGGCCCACGGACGAAGAGCTCACGATGGCGCGACGACGTCATGCATGGGAGCTCGCCGCGCTCGGCGATTCACCCGAAGACGCGGCAGGATTTTTCGGACACGGGATCCTCTTCGGACGATCGCCGAGCGTCTCGTCGTCGATGGAAAAGCTCGCGAAGGTCACGAAGGAAGATGTGATGACGCTCGCGAAAAAGCTCTGCGAGCCGAATCGGCTCAACGTGATCGCGGTGGGCCTGCTCGAGAAGGACGAAGAGAAACGGCTCACGGACATCGTGATGGGTTGGGGCAAGTAGCTTCTTTTTGGCTGTATTTACGATCGCCAGAACTCCACGAGCAGACTCGACAGCTCGTTCGGTCTCGTCCAATGCATCATGTGCCCGGCGCCGGCGAGCGTCGCGCGTTTCACGTCCCCGAAGCATGCGATGCGATCGTCCTCGTCGGGCGGATGAAAGCCGTCGTCGCCGCCGCCGATGGCCAGCACCGGACACGTGACGCGCGCGGCGAACGCGCGATACATCGACGCATAGAACGGAAACGGCGATGTGCATCTGTGCATCGGATCGAATTTCCACACGACGCGATCGTGCTCCACCGGTTTCGTCAAATGCGGCACGCGCGTCGCGACGATGCTCTTCTCGATGAGCGAGTGCCTCTCGCAGAGCCTTCGCACCGCTTCTTCGCGACTCATGGAGCGATGTGGCTCGTTCCGGAATTTCTCCGCGTCCAGGATCCACCGATGCATGCGATCGGGTGAAACCTCGGGAGAGTTGTCGGGTGGACCGAATCCCTCGAGC
>JAICXU010000604.1 GCA_025934595.1 Polyangiaceae bacterium
CTCGATTTCGATCAAAATCGGGCGCAAAACCGCCATGACGCGCGGGCTCGTCGCATTGAGATCCTCGCGCAGCGTGTGCTCGAGGAGCGCGATGTCGACGACGCTGTCGCGCGTGGAGACGCCGACGCGATCGCAGAATTTCCGGATCGCGCTCGGCGTGAAGCCGCGCCGCTTCAATCCGGCGAGCGTGGGCATGCGCGGATCGTCCCAGCCACTCACGTGCTTTTCTTCGACGAGCTGGCGGAGCTTTCGCTTCGAGAAGAGGGTGTAGGTGATGATGAGCTTCGCGAACTCGATCTGCACGGGGTGGTTCGGCATCTCGAGCGCGTCGAGGAACCAATGGTAGAGCGGGCGATGGTTCACGAACTCGAGCGTGCACACCGAGTGCGTGACGCCTTCGATCGAATCCGAGAGCCCGTGCGCGTAGTCGTACATCGGATAGATGCACCACGTGTCGCCCGTGCGGTGATGATGCGCATGACGAATGCGGTACATGAGCGGGTCGCGGAGCTTCACGTCGGGTGAGGCCATGTCGATCTTCGCGCGGACGACGTGCGTGCCGTCCGGAAATTCACCGGCCTTCATGCGGCGCAAGAGATCGAGGCTCTCGGCGGCCGGGCGATCGCGAAATGGGCTATTTTTCCCGGGCTCGTAGAAGCTTCCGCGCCCATCCTTGATCTGCTCGTCGGTCTGGCTGTCGACGTACGCGACGCCTTTTTCGATCATCTTCTCGGCGAGCTCGTAGAGCTTCTGGAAATAATCCGACGCGTAGTACTCGCGGTCTTCCCAATCGAAGCCGAGCCAGCGCACGTCGGCTTTGATCGAGTCCACGTATTCGACGTCTTCTTTTTCCGGATTCGTGTCGTCGAACCGCAGATTGCATTTGCCGTTCGGGTCGAGCGCCGCGAGACCGAAGTTGAGGCAGATCGATTTCGCGTGCCCCAAATGCAAATAGCCATTCGGCTCGGGCGGAAACCGCGACATGAGCCGGCCGCCGTTTTTTCCGGCGGCGAGGTCGGCCTTGACGATGTCTTCGACGAAGTTGCCGGGCTGGTCGTCGGGCTTCGGGGCGTTCGCGCTCTTCGAAATGTCGGTCGTCATCGATGCGGAGCGAGCATGCCGGCCTCCTGCCGCGCGCGCAATACCCGTGTAAATGGCCCTCGTTCCGATCGAGCCTCGCCCGGGCCTCTCGGTCGGTTCAGGGACAGCCCGTGGGCTTCCAGGTCGCGACGAAATCGCCGTACGAGGCCACGTAGATCTGCGTTGCGACCTCGGTCGATTCCGGCGCGCAGAGCGGACCGTAGAACGTGTACTCGCAATCGGGATTCGAGTTGTGCGTGCAGTCGTAATCCTGATCCATTTCGAGCGCATAGGGATCGACGAGCGTCGACAGATCTTGGCGCCCGAGCGGTGCTTTCGCGGCCGCCGAAGTGGGATCACGGAAGTATTGCGTCTGACCGCGCGGAGCGCCCGTCTCGGTTTCGTCGCTCGAGTCGAACGGCGAGTGAGGCCCGCCGACGTCCTGCGAGTTACGCCAAGACGTTCCGCTCGGCGCATCCGCGATGTCGTAGGCCCCGCCGGATCCCTTTGCGCCTTGATTGTCGTTCGCAGCGACCTGCGTGTCGTGCAGCGTCGCATCCATGCTCATGATCATGCGGTTCGCTTCGCCGCCGCCGCAGCTTCCCGGGTCGCTCGTCGTTTCGCCGTCGCCGCCGACGACGCGATAGAGCTTCACCACGTGCGAGAGCATGGAGCTCTCGTCCGCGCCGAGCTTCGATCCCTGCATGCGCGCGGTGATCGTGAGAAAAACGTCACGCGCGGAGGGCTCGAGCTTCGTCCATACGTCGCACACGTTCGAGACGTTGCTCGACGAGAGGCCGTTGGTTTGCGGGCTCGTCGCCGTCGCCTTCAAAAATTCGAAATACGTTTCGAGCAGGCGATCACGATTCGCGGCGAGCGTGTCGCTGCCCGTCGACCCGGAGTCGCTCGCCGTGGATGCATCCGAAGGCGCACCCGAGTCGATGCTCGTTCCGCTGCTGGCGTCCGGCGCGATCGTCCCCGCGTCCGTCGGCGAGCCGCCGCCGGAGGTCGCGCCGTCCGGTGCGCCGCTCCCCGCGCAAGCTGCGAAAATGAGGCTCGAGGCACCGAGAAAAAGTATTTGCCGTGACACGGCAAGTATGTAGCAGCGGTGCGACGGGCGCGCGACGAAAAACTTTCGGAATCCGTACGCGATCGCGAGCCTGCTCGCCTCCAACGCCGCCGTGTGGCATGGGAGCACGAATGAAACGCACGCTTCTCCTCTGTTTGTCGGGGGCGCTCGGAGTCGCCTGCAGCGGATCGGATTTGGCGCCGCCGCCCAGCATCGGGGATTCGCTGCCCGCGTCGTGCAGCCCGCTCCGCGTGGCCGGCGCGTGCATGATGCCGTGGCCGAACGCGATTTACTTGAAGAGCGATCCTTCGACGAAGACCGGATTTCGGCTGAATTTGGCGCCCGAAACGCTCCCCGTCGTCGCGACGAACGGAGAGGCTTTCGATCCGACGCGCTGGAATCAGGCCGACGGTTTTTCGCCGGCCGGTCCGCTGTACACGTATTTCGCGGAGCCGATCGATCCGGCGTCGCTCGTTCCGGAGACGAACATCGACGCGAGCGTCTCGTCGGGGTCGGCCACCGTGGTCGTCGACATGGAGTCGAACGCGCGCGTCGCGCATCGCTCGGACGTCGACCACAACGTCGTGCGCGAGACCGATCGGCAAGCGCTCATCATCACGCCGGCGCAACGCCTCCTGCCGAATCACCGATATGCCGTCGCGATCACGAAGAGCATTCGCACGACCGCCGGTGGATTGCCCGCCGCCCCGCCACTGTTCGCGTCGATCGCGAACGGCGACGCGCCGAAAGATGCCTTGTCGCAAGCCGAGGCCGCGCGCATGCCGGCGATCCTCTTGTCGCTGCATGCGGCCGGCGTCGAGAAATCGGATCTGCTCGTCGCCTGGGATTTCGTGACAGGCAGCGATGAAGCGCTGACGTCTCACGTTCTCTCGATGCGCGATCAAGCGCTCCAGATGGCTGGCGCCGCGGGCATCGGCTACACGGTGACGAGCGTCGAAAATAATTTCGATGGCGCGACGCTGCGTCGCATTCGCGGCACGTTCACGGTTCCGCAATTCATCGACCAGACCGACGAGTCGAAGCCCGAGGCGTCGCTCTCGTTCGACGACAGCGGCAAGCCGAAAATCCTCGGGACCTACGAGGCGCCGTTCACGATCCTCGTTCCGGCGTCGGCGGCGACGGC
>JAICXU010000035.1 GCA_025934595.1 Polyangiaceae bacterium
GGACGCGCGGCCCAGCGTGTGTTTTTGCTGGCCGACGAGCTCGGTCTCAAATCGCTCACGATGCCCGCGCTCGGCACGGGCAACGCGCGCGTCAGCATGGAGCGCGCCGCGAACGCGATGATGACGGCGCTGAAATGGCACGTTTTGCTCGGCGGAACACGTCTCGAGCACGTCGCGGTCATCCTCGAGAACGAACAGAAGCTCAAGGTCTTCAAGTCCGTCGCCGAAGAAGCGCTTCGCGACGAAGACGACGCACCCGAGCTCGTCGATCTCGGTTTGCCGGTGGGCGACAGCATCGTCCGCGGCGACTCGTCGACCCACATCGACATCGGGCATTTGGCGGGCTCGTTTTCGCGCCCGCGCGCGATGTGATCGATGCAGCCGAACGAGCCGCCGACGTTCGTTCCTCTCAAAACGAGAGACGTCTTCCGAGAACGCGGCACGTTCTTCGGATTCGTTTTGTTCCTCGTGACCTCCTTCACGCTCATCGCGTCGATGGCGATGATGATGGGCGGTGCGGCATTGCTCGAGAGGCTCGAGAAACGCCGCGGACACGAGGTCCACGTCGATCCGAAATATGCGACGTACATTTTGGCGCTCGAGCTCGTCGAGCTCGTGTGTCTCGGCGGCACGTGGATGTGGAAGCGCTGGGGAATTTACGGTTATTTCGGCGCGAACGTGCTCGTGCTGCTCGTCGCGTTCAAGGCCACGGGACATTGGCCGGCCTCGGACCTGATCACGCTCGCGGCAATGGCGGCCGCCTCGGTGCCGCGCCTGCACATGTTCGAGTAGCGTCGCCGGTGTAAGATCGGCGCATGAAGAAACACGCCGACGAGAGCACGCTCAAGGCTCGTGTCGATCGCGCCGTCGCGCTCGTGCGCGAAATGGACGACCTCCTCGACGATCTCATCGAGCTCGACGTCGTGACTCGCAAGCATTCGATCGGCAAGCTTCGCGAAGGCGAGACCGACGCCATGCGCGCCGTGCTCGATGCGGCCGACGCCGAGCCCGATTACTTTCGCGCGCTCGCCGGAAAAGATCGCGGCGGTGATGCGCGCCGATTCGAGACTGCGCCTTCGCGCGAGGCGCTCGACAAACGCGACGAGCTTTGTCGACTGCAGAAAGCGCTCCGGCCCTTTTCGCTGCGGCTCTCCGACACGATCTTGCATCTCGGCGCCGAGGCACGCGAGGTGACGAATGCCGCGTACCACATCGCGCGCGTGAACTCGGACGCCGATCCGAAGTTGAAGACGCATCTCGCACCTGCGTTCGCGTTCTATGCGCGCGGCGGAAGGCCGAAGGCGAGGAAAACCTAGACCCAGCGCCGTTCGCTAGCGGCAGCAAGAATGGCGAACCGCCAAGCCGCAAAGGTCGCCAAGGATCCAGGATCGAAGAGTCACGGGATCAAAATCCAGATCGACTTGGCGTTCTTTGCGTCTTGGCGGTTCGCCTTCTTATGGGGCCCCGACCTCGGCAGAAACCCTCAAAAACTCCGACAAAACCCGCTAAAAGAGCGGTTTTGCGGCTCGCGCAGGCGCTCGTCCGATCCGCGCGTCGCGCGGCCCGTTTTTCAGCAGAGCGATCGCTGATTCAGCGGCGCGAGGCGTGGCGACCTCGACCACCGATGCTTCGGTTGGACGAGGACAAGGGAGGCCTTCATGCAAAACATTCCTTCGGGCTACGCGTCGCTGCAACCGACTCCGGCGATTCCTAAAAAGGATCGCGGCGTGTTTCTGACGGTGGTGCTCGGGTTCCAAACTCTGGCCGCACTTTGGGGCACGCTGATCACCGTGATCGGCGGTGCAAAGCTGGATCGCTTCACGGACGGCGGCGGCTCGTGGCAAGAAATCCACCACGTCACGACTCACATCGTGCTCGCCGTGGCGATCTTCGAGATCGCGAAGCTCGCGTCGCTCATGGGCATGTGGGCGTGGAAACGTTGGGCGCTCCTTCTCTATTACGCCGCGTCGGCGCTGGGGCTCGTCGCCGTCTGGAAATTGACGGGGTCGCTCTCGTATTGGGAGATCACCGCCGTCGTCTTCATGGGCATCGCTACCCTGCCTCGTTGGCTCATGTTCGAGGACTGACGGGGGCGGGGCTCGCGCGAGTCGAGAGCGCCGCTGCCGCGCCGACGAGGATCAGCGCTCCGCCGCCCATCGCGAGCGCATCGACGTGCTCGTGGAAAAGAATGCCGCCCACGATGCACGTCGCGACGAGCGGCTCGAGCAGCGTGAGCGTCGACGCGCGACTCGCGGGGATGAAGCGAATTCCCCACACGAAAAGAAGGCCCGCGAGCGCGCCGGGTCCGAGCGATCCGACGACGAGCCACGCAAGCGCGCGCGAATCGATCGCGCTCCACGCTCCGCGCGGCGTCAACGCGACGAGGAGCGGTGTGGCGACGACGCCGTGCCAAAACATCATCTCGCTCCCGGAAAAAATCGGCACGAGCGATTTGTTCACGAGCACGTTCGACGCATAAAACACGGCGCTCGCCGCGCCGAATGCAGCGCCGAGAACGAGGGCGTGATCGAGATGCGTTTGCCACGGCTGCAGAAGCAAGACGAGGCCGGCGAACGAGAGCGCGACCGCGATGCGCGTACGGCGATCCGATTTTTCACGCAGCACGAACGGCGCCGCGATCGCGACGAGGATCGGCGTGAGATAATGAGTCAGCACCGCGACCGCGACCGACGTCGTTTGGTAAGCGCGAAAGAAAAATACGTCGTTCAGCGCGTCGCCGATGCCGAGCCACGCGACCGCCGCCCATGCGCCAGCGCTCGCCCGCACCGGGACGCGATCGCGGATCATGACGAAGGCGCTCGTGATCGTGACGATGCCGAGGACGATCGCCGATTCGAGCGTCGAGTCGAGGTGCCCGTAATGCTCCGCGCGTCGCAGAAAATAGGGCCAAAATCCCCAGGAGCTCGCCGCGGAGGCGACGAGCGCGTATCCGAGCGCCGCCCGCCCCTTTTCGGTCACGGCGCAGCGAGCTTTTTGAGCGACGCGACGAGCTGCAGCGCCTCGAGAGGCGTGAGCCGATCGACGTCGACGCTCCGAATCATGCCGAGCGCCTCGGTGACACCCGCGGGTGTTTCAACGGCCGGCGCCGCGCCGCCGAAGAGATCGAGCTGGGTGCGGCCCTTCTTCGTGCGACCGCGCATGGTGGCGTGGGATCCTCCCGGAAGCGGCGCGCCCTTCTCGAGATCTTCGAGGAGCGAACGCGCGCGCGCCAGCACGATCTCGGGCAACCCCGCCAGCCGCGCGCATGCGACGCCGAAGCTGCGCGACGCCGCGCCACGCGAGAGCTTGTGCAAAAATACGATGTCGCCTTCGTGCTCGCGCGCGGACACGCTCCAATTTTCGGCGCGCGTGCGCGTCATCGTGAGCTCGGTGAGCTCGTGATAGTGCGTGGCGAAGAGCGCGCGACACCCCACGACGTCGTGAAGATGCTCGGCGACCGCCCAGGCGATCGCGAGGCCGTCATAGGTGCTCGTTCCCCGGCCGATCTCGTCGAGCACGACGAGCGAGCGACGCGTGGCTCGCCGGAGGACGTTCGCGGTTTCCTTCATCTCGACCATGAACGTGCTGTCGCCTCGCGCAAGATTGTCGCTTGCGCCGACGCGCGTGAGCACGCGGTCGACCACGCCGATGTGCGCGCGGCGCGCGGGCACGAAAGAGCCCATTTGAGCCAAAATCACCGTCAATGCGACTTGCCGCATGAGGGTGGACTTGCCCGCCATGTTGGGACCGGTGACGAGCCAGAGGCGCGAAGCGAGGGACTCGTCGTCCGGTGACGGCGATGCGTCGAGCGTGACGTCGTTCGCGACGAACCTCCCTGCCGCCGCGATTTTTTCGACGACGGGATGCCGGCTCTCTTCGATGTCGAGCACGAACGAGTCGTCGATCTCGGGACGCGCATAATCGTTTCGATGCGCGATTTCCGCGAGCGTGCTCGCGACGTCCCATTCCGCGAGACGCGCCGCGACTCCGCGCAGGCGTTCGACGTCTTTTCCGAGATCCCGAACGAGAGCGGCATAGAGCTCGGCCTCGCGCTCGGCCGCCCGACCTTCCGCGTGCGTGATTTTTTCGGCGAGCACGTCGAGCTCCTCACACGTGAATCGCTCGCCGCTCGCCACGGTCTGCTTGCGACGCCACGTGGAAGGCGCCTTCGCGACGTGTGATTTCGTGACCTCGAGGTAGTAACCGAAGACGCGTGTATAGCGGAGCTTGAGGCTCGGGATCTGCGACGACTCGCGCAGGCGTGTCTCGAGCTCGACGAGCAAACGCTGCCCGTCTTTCATGAGGGTGCGTGCCTCGTTGAGGTCGGCGTCGAAGCCGTCGCGAATCACGTTGCCGTCGCTCGCTTTGAGCGGCGGCTCGTCACCGATGCCGCGCGCGATTTTTTCGTACGTGTCGGCGCATGGATCGATCCACGGCTGTTTTTCCGGTATTCCGAGCGCCTGGCGCACGTCGCCGGGAGCGCGATCGAGCTCGGCGGAGAGCGGACCGAGCTCGTAGAGCGACGTCCGAAGCGCCACGAGATCGCGCGGGGCGGCGCGCTCGGTCGCGATTTTCATCGCGAGCCGTTCGATGTCCGACACATTTTTCAGCTTCGTGCGCACGGCATCACGGAGACCGGGCTGCGTGACGAAGAGCTCGACCGCGTCGAGCCTCCGGCGAATGTCGGCGACGTTCGTCAGCGGAGCGAGCAGGCGCCGGCGCAAGAGACGCGCGCCGGACGCGGTCATCGTCGCGTCGATTTGCGCGAGGAGAGACGCCTTCGCGTCGTCACCGGTGGCGCGCACGAGCTCGAGATGCGCTTGCGTCGATTCGTCGAGAAGGAGCGTGTCGCCGAGCTGATAGGCGACGAGACGCGAGACGGCGATGCGCTTGCCGGGCTCGCATGTCTTCATCGTCTCGATGCAACGAGCAGCGGCAGCACGCGCGACCTTCGATGTCGTCGCGGCTCGTGCCTCCCCTTTTCCGAGCGCCTCGTCGAGCGCATCGTCGACGTCCTCCGCATCGAGCACCGCGAGACCCTGGCGGACGAACGCACGCGGCCGCACGGACCTGAAATCCTCCGCGATCGATTCGGTGCCCGGCCCGGCGAGGAGCTCGCGCGGATCGAGGCGAACGAGCTCCGCCATCGCATTCGGCGCATCGTCGACCTCGCACGCACGCAGCTCGCCGGTGGACGCGTCGATCGCGGAAATGCCGTAAATTCCCGCATCGAATTCGATAGATGCAAGATACATGTTTTTGCGGGCGTCGAGCGCAGCGTCGTCGTAGGTGATCGCCGGCGTGACCACGCGCACGACCTCGCGCGGCACGATCCCTTTGATCTTCGACGGGTCGCCCATCTGCTCGCAGATGGCCACGCTGAATCCCTGGTCGAGCAACCGTTGGATGTACGAGCTCGCGGCGTGATACGGAACGCCGGCCATCGGGATCTCGTCCTCCGAATTTTTGTTGCGGCTCGTCAGCGTGAGCTCGAGAGCGCGCGCGGCGACGGCGGCGTCCTCGTAAAAGAGCTCGTAGAAGTCGCCCATGCGAAAAAACAAAAGCGCATCGGGATAAGCCTGCTTCGCCACGAGGAACTGGCGCATCACCGGCGTCGCCTTTTCGAGGCGCGCGAGGATCACGGACTCATCGATCATCGCCTCGCGGTTTAGGCCAACTCTTCCCGCGGGTCTATGGTCTCAATAATACGGACCGCCGTTCACGGCGATGTTGTTGAGATCGATGAGCACGAGCCCCGCTGCGGATCCGTCGACGATCGCGATGCGCTGGAACGAATCGAGGAAGCGCATCGACTGTGGAGAAACTGCGGCGCTCGTCGAGCCCGCGTAATCGACCGTGTAGGGCGTGAACTGCCCGCTCATCGCGAACTGCCACTGCATGTCGCGCGCGGGCAAGAAGTCGATCTTGTTCTGGCGATCGATGCCGTCCCAAATCAGATACGCGAACATCGGATTGCGCATCGCGAGCGGGCTGTTGCGATCGGGCAAGCTCTTCATGGCGTTCGTGATCCCGATCTGCGGAATTCCAATCGAACGCGCGTTCAAGAGCTGCTCGCGCGGCTCGCACGACTGCACGCACGCGCCGCCGTCGCCCTTCGTGACGTGATTCAAGAGGCCGGAGACCGATCCTACCGCGAGCCACGTGCCGCCCGAGCGAACGTGGAACTGCACTTGGCGATGGAAGCAGCATCGCATCGCTTTGAGCAGCGCGACGTTGCTCGGGTCGGGCCCGACGATCTCGCGTGTCGTCGGATCCAAATTCGAATCCGTGTATCCGTACCGCGTGATGACGAGATGATCGTCGAACGCTTGCCAAATCGGAAAATCGCGCGCGATGTGTTGATCGGCCGCGTTGCCGTAGATCGTCTGGCACGTGTTGTAGCGATCGCCCGGATCGGAGTGGGTCTTTCCCGAATCGAAATCCCAACACGTGCCGTTCGGATCGCTCGAGTCGTCCTCGGCCCAATACGGATCGCTCGCAGGCAGCAAGTCTTCCGAGAGCTGCAGGTAGTCACCGACGCGATGATCGAGCCGCGTGGGCGGCGTGATTCCGTAAGGCGCGAGCGCAGCGTCGAACGTGGTCGCGCGTTCGCCGCCGACCTGCGCGTCTTCGATGCCGTGACGGCAAAAGAGCGGGTTCGGTGCGGTCAGCGTGATCGTTTGATAATGATCGCTCGTCGTCAGCGTGGCCGACACGCCGTTTTGGCTCGGCGCTCCGTTGTAATCCGGCAAGATGCCTTCGTACGTGACGGTCCAATTCTGATCGTAGTGGACGGTCGGATCCTCCCACGCGACGCGAATGCCCGACTGCTTCACGTCGAGCGGATTCGAGAGATTCACGTCGTTCGGCGACGCCGCACCGGCCGGCAACGTGAGCTGGCGCGTCGTGGGATCGGCGGCGTCCGGGCTCGCGAAGTACGACGTATCCGCGAGCTCGGAAAACGTCGGCATCATGATCGGCACCGCGTCGGTGAGCGACACGGGCGCGGTGAGCTGCGTGAAGAGCGACGGCGGCGAAACGAGATTCGGCGCGTGCGCACCGGTCGTCGGATCTTTGCGCAAGAGATAAACCGACCGCACGCGATTCGGCGCGCTGACGGGGAAAAACGGCTCTTCGCTCACCGCCGTCGTGTAGCCGGACGCGTACGTGAAGTCGGTCCCCGATGCGAGCGGCGCATGATACGGGTCGAGATCTTGTGGGCTCGTCGGGTCCGGCTCGGCCGGCGTAATGCCGCTCGTGAGCACGTCGCTTTGCATCGGGTCCGGCCGACGACACGGCGAATCCCAATCATCGACGTCGATGAGCACGACGGCGCCGTTCGTCAGGGTCGCGAACGCGAAGACCCCGCGCAACCGATTCGGACCGAGGCCGATGTCGCCTTCGATGTTCGCGGGATCGACGTTGCCGCGATAGTACGCGCCCGGATCGGTCGGCGGCAGCGAAAGGCCCGCGTTCTTGTTCGGGTTGCACAGCAGACCACGGGGAATGGCGGTGGAATTCAGCGGCGAAAAATCGTGCGACGCGAACGCGACCGACGCGATCGGCGACGAGAAGAGGATGCGATCCGGCGGCAAGAACGGATTCAGCTCCGCATGCGGCCTCGTCATCGGCACGTGCGGTGACGCCACGGGATCCGAGATGTCGAAGACGATGATGCTGCCTTCCTTTTGATCGAGCGCGTAGAGATACGTTTTGTAGTCGCGCGTGGGCGGCGAGATCGCCATTTGCCCCACGATCACGCGTCGCGCATTGTCGAGCTGGCTCGTCGCCAAAAGCGGGTCGAGCTCTTTCGGCGCGGCCGGATTCGACGCGTCGATGACGTGGATGAGGGGAAGCGCGAGATCGGCGACGTAGATCGTGGTTCCATTTCGCGCGATGAATCCTCCACGCGGCGTGGCGGGCGGCAATGCGGGGAGCGTGTTCACGCCGGCGTCCGTGACTCCGCCGTCCGTGTTCGGACAGCTCGCAGCGAGCGGCGGATCGCCCACACCGGCGGGGACAGTCACGACCTCGGCGGTGCCGGCTTCGGCGTCAGGTCCAGCGTCGACCGGAACTTCGGTGATCGATTCGAGACCGCCCTCGAACGGAATTCCGTCGTCCCACGTCGGCCCCGGCGACCACGTCTGCGCCGAATTTCCCGAGAGCGCGATCGAGGACAAAATACGGCATGGCGTGAGCGATCCGGGCGCGATGGATCCGTCCGTGAATTGCGCGGGATCGAGCGTGACGAGCTTCGCGCCCTCGACCTCGTCGCCGGGCAGCACCACCGCCACCGTGTAGGCGGAGAACGGTGAAGGCGACGAGGTGCCCGCGTCCGATTCACCGGCGTCATCGCCTGCATCGCCCGATCCTGCGCCCGCATCTGCATCCGGCGGCGCGGCGGCAGGAACGATCGTCATCGCTCCCGGCGTTTGCGGGAGCGAGCACGACGGCCACGTGGTGAGCGTCGGAACTTGCAGCGCAGTCGGGGCGCCGGCGGGGGTCGTGGACGGATCGAACCCGCCCGCGCGCGAGTCGCCGAGGATCATGCGGCTGTCGAGCGCGTAGATCGCGGGCTTGCCGACCTCGGCCGCGGCGACGAACGTGAGCTTGCCGTCGGGCGCTGCCGCAATGTCGGTCGGATTTTTTCCGACCGGCAAGAAGTTGATGCCCGGCGTCGAGTTGTCGATGTCGACGACGCCGCCGGCCGTGAGATCGACGACGGCGACCTCACCGCGCGTCGTCTGCGTGACGAGCGCAAAGAGATGGTTTTCGAGCAGGTTGCCGTCGACGTTGACCGGCGTGGGCGAGCATTGCGTCTGCGGAAGCGGAGTCGGATAGACCTGGGTGACGATGCCGTTCACCGAGTCGTAGTGCTCGACATGCAGACATACGACGTCCATTTTTTGCGCGCGATCGAACGAGCGCACCGGAATGTTCGGCGGGGTTTGCGCGCAGCTCGACGTCCCGAATGCCGCGCCGAGAGCGATCGCGGCTCCCGCGACGATGGCGCCGGCCGAACGTGGATATTTTCGAATCGCGCGCAAACCCACCGCGCGTCTTGCGAGAGCCGTGATCAATTGGAGCCTTTCGGGGCCGTGGGCACACCGAGGTTGAACACGACTTGCTCGAACGTGGATTTGTCGGTGCGCGAGCCGTCGAGGTCGAGCACTTGCACGAAAGATTGCGTGAAGCTCGCGAGATACGCGAAGCGATAACGTTTCAAATCGAGGTCGGGATCGCGCGGATCTTGCGTGACCGGAAGCCGGCGCGCGACGTCCTCCAGCGTGAAGGGATCGAACGCCATCGCGAACGGACCGACGCCGCCGACGTCGCCCACGC
This sequence comes from Polyangiaceae bacterium, assembly GCA_025934595.1. Taxonomy (GTDB): domain Bacteria; phylum Myxococcota_A; class Polyangia; order Polyangiales; family Polyangiaceae; genus JAICXU01. The sequence goes on from JAICXU010000035.1 coordinate 9,343, forward strand.
GAATCACGTTCTCCATTTGCATCGTGTCCGGATCGAGCACGTACACGAGCGCGGAGTCGAAGCACACGATGAAGAGACGAAGCGCATAGCGACCGTCCGCGGCGACGATCGGCGCGAGATAAAGACGCGAGCCGCCGGCCGAGATCGGGATGTTCTTGTAGATGACGAGCTTGTCCGGATCGTAGGTGCCGTCGCCTTGCACCGACGTCTCGCCGATCTCACCGACGACGAGCGTGTCGGGCGCGCGATTCACGAAGAACACACGCGCCGGGAGCCGCGCGCACGTCTCGAGATCGGACGCGACATCGGCCGCGGTGCGGGATCCGCCGGCGGGCGCGATCGCGATTTTGCATTGGATGCGCGGCGTCGGGTCGATGACGATGCCGCGCGAGTCGGTGCCGAGCGAGTTCACGGTGAGATCGAATTTGTTCTCTTCGATCAAGAACGGACGGTGAATCGACGACGGCGTCGCCGACGGCGGTGCGACGCCTCCGCCTTCGTCTGTGTAGTAGCGAAGGAGATCCATCTCGGCGGACGCGCGGCTCGTTTGGAGAAACGCGGGCCTCGGCGGCGTGAGGCACGTGGGATCGGTGCCGAGCACGCATGCTGGAAATGCGTCGGGATCGTGCGGGATGGACGAGATTCCATTTCCGCCGGTCGCCACGCCCTCGAGCACGAATTGGAGCGACGGGCTCACGGGGTTCGGTGCTTCGGTGGGCGCCGGCGTGGCTGCGTTCGGATCGTTCGTCGCTTGCGGCGCAATCTCGGTGAGACCGGTCGCGAAGAGGCTCGTCTCCTGCGTGCTCTGGTGCGTGATCGCGATCGCCGTGCCGTCGTCGCTGAAGGCCATTCCGAACGGCTCGCCGGGCATCGTGAGATTGCGCGTGTTGCCAGGCTCGAAGGGATTTTGTCCCGCATGATGCGGACCGTCGCAGCGATTGTCCGAGTCACGTGCTCCGCAATCGAGCGAGAACGGAGCGAACGTGCTCTTCGTCGAGCCGGGCGGCGGCGCCGAATTCGGATCGTCCGCGGCGACGTTGGCCCACGTGAGTGATGCGTCGCCGCGCACGGGCACGAAGATCCGCGTGCCACCCGGCGACAATTGGAGGTCGGTCGCGAACGCGCCGATGACGGCGGAGTCACGCACGTAGCTCTCCGAGCTCACGGGGGGAGCGCACGTCTGGCCGCGAAGCGTGGGCGTGGAATCACCTTCGACTTGATTCGTCGGCGGCTGCGCGGGGCACGCACCCTGCGCGGGACGCTGCGCGTAAGGAACGTTCGGATTCGTCGGATCGGCGATCGTCAATACGGCGTCGCGACGAATTTGATGGAGGTCATAGGACTGCACCGTCCCGCCGTTCCATTGCAGGTCGAAGTCCGAGTTCGCGGCATAGAGGACGTTGCCGCCATGAGACACCGCGAGGCCGACCGGAAAATAAAAGTCGTTCGGTGGAGGCGCTACGCCGTTGCCTGCGGAGTAGCAGGCACCGAGCAAGAGCGCAGAAAAGCAAAGAATTCGCCGAAGCGACATCGGCGCGGAGCGTAGTCAGCGCCGGCTGGGGTGTCCATAGGGGTGTAAAAGCTGCCGCTCGACGTTCGGCTTTACCCGAACAGCTCGAGGATGATGACGCCGCGCTCTTCGCCTGGTGTTTCGGGCTTTTCCGGCCGATCGCTCGGCGAGCGAGGAGCCGGCAACGGCAGCTCGAGGCGCGGCTGCTGCTCGTCGTGACGAGCGCGCTCCTCCTGCTCTCGCTTGCGGATCTGCTCGATGATGAACGGCGGCAGCATTTCGAAAGTGCCCTCTATCGCAAAAATCTAGCAATCACTTCAGCGGGGTCAAGAGTTTGGAGTGACGCGCCGAGACATGCGACGACGCCCTCGCATGTAAGACCTACCTGAATTTCGGTGTAGTCTCCCATGTTCCGTGATCGCGTCTCGTTGCGCAAAAGAACCGCGTTTCGTGCTCGCGCTCCTGGTGCTTGTCGCGGCGTGTCTCGTCGCACCGCGCGCGTTCGCCGCTGCATTCGATTTGCTCGGAACCGATTGGGAAGGCTGCTCCGATTTTTTGCGCGCGGCGCGTGAGGAGCTCGGCGACGGTCGAATCGTCGCGACCGACAAGCTCGATTACGCCGCGCTCACGCCGCAAGACAGCGTGATTTTGTTGCACCCGCAGAAGCAGCTCGACGTCGCGAGCC
>JAICXU010000014.1 GCA_025934595.1 Polyangiaceae bacterium
ACGTCGAACACCGAGATGGCGGTCGGAACGCGACACTCCTCGAACGTGCGCACGCGTAAAAGCGCGTCGACTTTGTCGCGAAATTTTTTGCCGCGCAGAAATCCGAGACCGAGCGCCGGGTCCCAAAAATCCTGCCGCTTCAATTTCATGAGCTCCTCCGAAAGCACGTCGGGCTCGACGCCACCCGACCACGCCCCCGCGACGAGCGCGCCGGCGCTCGATCCCGACACGCGTGAAGGGAGCAGATTCTCTTCCACGAGCACGCTCATCAGGCCCGTGTGCGCGAAGAACGAAAAAAATCCGGACGACATGGAAAGGGCGAACGGCCCCTCGCGAAGCCATTCGGCGAGCGTCGGCGACGTCATGAAAGACCGCATTTTACCCTAGTTTGCGAGATCGTGACTGGCGCGACGCGTTCCCTGCGGTAAGCCATGCGCCCCCTCATGCGCAGCCACCTTTCGTTCGGGCCGGTTTCTCTGGTTTTCGTCGCGTCGATCTCGATCGCCGCATGCTCGAGCGCATCGAGTGATGGCGCGGCGAACGGGCGCGGCAACGACGCCGGCAGCACGCACGACGGCGGTGACAACGTCGTGTCGGGAGACTGCAGCGTCACGAGCACCGGATCGTCCGGCCTCCTCATTCGAGGCGAGATCCTCTTGCCGAACGGACCCGCGAAAGGCGAGGTCCTCGTCGACGGCAGCGGCAAGATCGCCTGCGCCGACGTCGACTGCAGCCAGACGAACGGTTACGGCGACGCTACGATCCTCGCCTGCCCGGGAGGGGTCGTTTCCGCGGGCCTCGTCAACGCGCACGATCACACGGACTACAACACAGCGCCTCCCATCGATCACGGAGACACACGTTGGGATCATCGACAAGGATGGCGCACGGGCGCGGACGGCGAGCAAAAGCTCGAGCAGCCTCGAACATCCTCGGATCCCAAGGTCCTCGCCGCCGCCGAGCTTCGCTTCTTGATGAGCGGCGTCACTTCGCTCAATGGATCGGGCGGCGTCGACGGCCTCGTGCGCAACGTGGCCAACTACAAGAACCAAGAGCAATTGGAGGGTTTGTCCGGACCTACGGTCTTCTTCGATACATTCCCCTTGGGTGACTCGAACGGTACCGAGCTCACCTCGGGCTGCGGATATCCGAGCATTCGCTCCGCGAGCACCGCGTTCGAAGACGGCAACTACACACCGCACATCGCCGAGGGCATCAATCCCGCCGCCGAAAATGAGTTCGCGTGTCTCGTCGGAAGCCTGGTCACGAATCGCACGGGCATCATCCATTCCGTGGGCGTCAACGCGACCGACGTCGGCAAGATCGCTACCGCCGGCGCGAAGATCATTTGGTCGCCGCGATCGAACATCAGCCTCTACGGCAACACGGCTCCCCTCACGGTCTTGAAGAACGCCGGCGTCGTCGTGGGCATGGGCACCGACTGGCTCGCGTCCGGATCGATGAACATGCTGCGCGAGCTCGAATGCGCGGACTCACTGAATCAAAAATATTTCGGCGGCGCCTACGACGACAAAGGCCTGTACGAAATGGCCACGAAAAATAGCGCGATCGCGATCGGTTTCGATTCGCAGGTGGGCTCGCTCGCGCCCGGCTTGGTCGCCGACATCGCGATCTACGCGCCCGGCACGAACAAAGATTATCGAGCCGTGATCGACGCTGGCGTCGAAGACGTCTTGCTCGTGCTTCGCGGTGGCAGGCCCATGTACGGTGAGCAAAAGATCATCGACGCGCTCGCTTCCGGATGCGAGTCCCTCACCGTGTGCGGCGCGCAAAAGTCGGTGTGCATCGACACGCCGAACGTGAAGCTCGCCGACGTCGAGGCTGCGGCCGCGTCCTCCTATCCCCTCTTTTTCTGCAAGGATCAGACGCCGGACAAAGAGCCGTCGTGCGTGCCGTATCGCGACTCGTATCCGAACGGTACGTCGGCCACCGACGGCGACGGTGACGGTGTCGACGACTCGAGCGACGACTGCCCTACGATCTTCAATCCGCCGCGGTCGATGGACGGAACCTCACAGTCGGACGTGGACGGTGATGGTGCCGGCGACGCTTGCGACAGCGCGCCGCTCGACAATTCGACGAAGTAATCCTCGCTTAGAGCACGAGCGCGACGACTAGGCCGTCGTACCCTTTCACGCCGACCGTCTGTAGCACCGTCGTCGAGACGCGCGTCTCTTTCGCGAGCGCATCGCGCATGCGGCGCACGCCGACCACGTTGACGTCGGTCGACGATCCGTCCGTGACGCGCCCGGCGCGCACGACGTTGTCGATGACGATGACGCTGCCCGGCTTCGACATCTCGAGGGCGGCGAGGAAATAATCCAGATTGGAGGGTTTGTCCGCGTCGATGAACGTGAGATCGAACGGACCCTCATGGTTCTTCTTCATGGCCGCGAGCGAGTCGATGGCTTTGCCGACGCGTACCTCGACGTTGTGGATGTCGGCACGGGCGATATTTTTCTTCGCGACCTCCGCGTGCTTCGGATCGATCTCGAGGGTAATGAGCTTTCCATCCTTCGGAAGCGCGCGCGCAAGCCAGATCGTGCTGTAGCCGCCGAGAGTGCCGACCTCCAGGATCGATTTCGCGCCGCGGATCTTCGCGAGCAAGTGGAGAAGCTTGCCTTGATTCGGCGCGACCTGAATCGAAGGCAGGCCCGCCTTCTCGCTTTCCGTCACGGCGCTGTCGAGCGCGTCGTCTTGCGCGACGAGCGGCGCGTAGTAATCGTCCACCTTCGACCAAATTTCTTCTGTCATGTGAGTTCCTCGCTCGGCGCGATTGTAGGGATTCACAGCCGTTTCGCCCAGGGATCATGAGGGTGTATCCGTTCGGTCACATACTCCTTTGGGCGTATCGACGAAGAGCCGCCGAATCGGGGAAGATCGACGGTGAGGAGATCCCATGGCTTCCGGCAAGGGCGAAAAACCCGAGACGATCCTCGTCGTCGACGACAACGCGAACAATCGAATCCTCGCCGAGGCCCACCTCAAAAGCTTCGGCTACGCGGTCGTCATGGCGGAGAGCGGCGAAGAAGCGCTGGAACGAACGGCCACGCACACGCCGAGCCTCATCCTGCTCGACGTCATCATGCCGAAGATGGACGGTTACGAAACGTGCGCGCGTCTCCGGCAGCTGCCGCAAGGGCGCGACGTCCCGATCGTATTTCTCACCGCGCTCGCCGACCTCAGCTCCCATCAGCGCGCGATGGACGTCGGCGTCGACGATTTTCTCACGAAGCCGATCAACCGCACCGAGCTCATGCTCCGCGTGCGATCGCTCCTCCGCATCAGCGTCCTCAATCGGAACCTCAAAGACAACTACGAGACGACGCGCCGGCAGCGGGATCAGCTCGTTCGCGTGCAGAAGCAGCGGGAGGAGCTCATGCAGCATGTCGTGCACGACCTCAAGAATCCGCTCGGCGCGATCGAAATGAATGCACGCTACATGCTGTCGAGCCTCCCTTCGAACGACATGCTCGACGCGACGCGCGACATCGTCGACAGCGCCGCAGCTCTTCGCCGCATGGTCATGAACCTGCTCGACATCTGCCGCAGCGAGGACGGCCAGCTGATTCCGATGTTGAGCGATGTCGACATGGGAAATCTCGTGACGACCGTGATCGGAGAGCACACACGCGAGTCGCTCGACCGCGACGTGGAGCTCCACGCTTCTTTTCACCTCGATCGCGCGACCGTGCGCGCGGACCAAGATCTCATTCGTCGTGTGCTGGAAAATCTAGTCGTGAACGCGATCCGGCACGCGCCCCGCTCCTCGTCGATCGAAATCGTCGCGCAGAACGTCGGCGACGACGTCGAGCTTCACGTCCGCGATCTCGGTGACGGCGTGCCCGAAGAATTTCGAGAGAAGGTCTTCGACAAATACGTGCGCCTCGAAGCCAGCACGACATCCTTGGCGAACCGCGGCTTGGGCCTCACGTTTTGCCGCATTGCAGTCGAAGCCCACGGCGGCCGCGTCTGGGTCGAGCCGAATCGCCCGAGTGGCGCGAACTTCATCGTGCGACTGCCGCGCGAAGCGAAAACCTCGAGCGTCTTTCCCGTCACGAAGGGCGTCGCTTGAAATCAGCTCTCGACCATTTCCCGCAAGACGCGTTGCACGACGCTGGGTAGCGACGAGTCCGACGTCTTCTTCAAGATGTTCGCGACGTGCTTTTTCACCGTGAGATGGGACGTATCGCGACCGGCGGCGATTTCGGCGCGACGCTCACCACTGACGGCGCGAATCAGGACGTCGAGCTCGGAGTCCGACAACGTGAAACGACTCTGCCACGCGAGCGCGACGCGCGTGAGGCGCTCGTCGAAAGAGCCCGTCTCCTTGAAAAAATGCTCGAGCCTCCCGCCTTCCGGCGGCTTCACGACATAGTGCGCGTTCAGATCGAACGCGGAGTTGATGTGCTCGCGATTGACCGAGCCCGTGAGAATGAGCGCGGGCGTCCCCGGATTCTGCACGCGTGCACGCGCGAGCACGTCGAGGCCGGAGCCGTCCGGCAAGCCGATGTCGATGAGGAAGCCTGCCCAGCGACCGTCGCTCGCGAGCGCAGCTTCGGCTTCCGCCGCCGTGCGCGTCATCACCGGCATGCCCTGGTGCTTTCGAATCAATCGCGCAAGATGGCGGCCGATGCCGACCTCGTCCTCGACGACCAAGTATCGATTTGCGCCCGTCCCCATTGGCTTCGCGATTCGGCGTTCCTACTGTCTCATTCAATCGCGCTGGAAGCACTGAAAAATACAGAGGAATTGAAGCTTATGCGTACGAGTTTTGCATGCCCTTCGTTCGCGCGAAATAACCAAAGAAGCGATCATCCTGCACATCGGCCGATCTCGCCTTAGATTCGCGGACCGGAGAAAAACGATGCTCACCATTCGCCGCGCCGATGCACGAGGTCATGCCGATCACGGCTGGCTCGACTCCCATCACTCTTTTTCGTTCGCCGACTATTACGATCCGGCGCACATGGGGTTTCGCAACTTGCGCGTGATCAACGAAGATCGCGTGAAGCCGAAGAACGGGTTCGGCACGCACGGCCACCGCGATATGGAGATCATCTCGTACGTGCTCGAAGGTGCGCTCTCGCACAAGGACTCGATGGGCACCGGCTCGACGATCGTCCCCGGCGACGTGCAGCGCATGAGCGCGGGCACCGGGGTGATGCACAGCGAGCAGAATGCGTCGGACAGCGAGCCCGTTCACTTTTTGCAAATCTGGATCATGCCCGACCGAAAAGGGCACGCGCCGGGCTACGAACAAAAGAGATTCGATGCGGACCAGAAAAGAGACAAGCTGCGGCTCGTCGCATCGCCGGACGGCGAAGACGGGAGCGTGTCGATGAACGCCGATGCGCGTCTTTATGCGACGGTGCTCGATCTCGGCGCGAAGGTCACGCATGCGGTCGCACCGGGGCGTCACGCGTGGATCCAAGTCGCGCGCGGAAATGCGAAGATCGGCGGCGAGGAATTGCATGCGGGCGACGGGGCCTCGACGAGCGATGCAGGAGACATCGTGATCGAAGGCGGCGAAAGCGGCACCGAGGTGCTCGTGTTCGATCTGTCGTAGCGCTACGTCAAAATCTCGAAGCCGTTCGTCGTGACGAGCACGGTGTGCTCGAACTGCGCGGAGAGAGAGCCGTCGACGGTGAGGACGGTCCATTCGTCGCTCGAGAGGCGAACGTCCGGCTTTCCGGCGTTCACCATCGGCTCGATCGTGATCGCCATTCCGGCGCGCAAGCGGAGACCCTGGCCACGCTCGCCGAAATGGGCAACGTGCGGATCCATGTGCATTTTGCGCCCGATCCCGTGTCCGCCGAAATCGCGCACGACCGAGCAGCCTTCCTTCTCGACGAGCTCCTGAATCGCGGCGCCGATGTCGCCGAGCCTCGCGCCGTCACGCACGACGGCGATCCCCGCATCGCGCGCGCGACGCGACAGCTCGACGAGCGAACACGCCGCTCGCGATGCCTTGCCGACGACGAACGTGGCGGACGTGTCGCCGTGAAAGCCGCCGATGTGGGTGGTGACGTCGACGTTGACGATGTCGCCTTCTTCGAGAACGTCGGCGCGGCGAGGAATGCCGTGGCAGACGACGTCGTTTCGGCTCGTGCACACCGATGCGGGAAAGCCATGGTAGCCGAGCTGGCTCGGAGCGCCGCCGAGAGACGCCGTGTGCGCGCGGACCCACGCGTCGATGTCGGCGGTGGTCACGCCAGCGCGAATTCTCTCCGCGACGTGCGCGAGCGTCGAAGCCGCCGCTTTGCCGGCGACGCGCATTTTTTCGATCGCGCGCGCGTCGAGAATTTCGATCGCCATGGGTGCCCAGGAATCTGCAAAAGCGGCGCTTCGGCGTCCAATACCGTTTGGATCTCGCGTTCGACGCTCGCGGCCGCTTGGCGCTATGCTTTGTCTCCATGAGCCTTTCGCAGATCGAATACTTCGTCGCCGTCGCCGAGCAAGGACACGTCGGACGCGCCGCCGCCAAGCTCTGCATCGCGCAGCCGGCAGTGAGCCGCCAGATTCGAAGGCTCGAAGACGAGCTCGGCAAATCGCTCTTCGTCCGAACACCCCGCGGCATGAAGTTGTCCGAAGCCGGAGCGATTTTCCTTCGTCGCGCCCGCGCGATCCTCGAGAGCGTGCAAGAAGCGGCGAACGAGGTCAGAGGCACCGCCAGATGCACGCGAACGTCCTGACCGCGAAGAGCAACATCGACGCGCTCCTGCGAAGCGTGAAGCGCATCGCGGTCCTCGGGATCAAACCCGAAGCGCACGCCGATCAACCTGCATTTTACGTCGCGAAATATTTGCAGAATGCAGGCTTCGAGGTCATTCCCGTTCCCGTGTACTACCCGGAGGTGACGACGATTTTGGACCAACCCGTCGTGCGTAGCCTCGCCGCGATCGAAGGCGACGTGGATCTCGTGGACGTCTTTCGTCGCCCTCGAGACTTACGAGCGCACCTCGCCGACATCCTCGCGAAGAAACCGCGTGCGGTCTGGCTCCAGCTCGGAATCCGCGACGACGCGTTCGCCGAGGAGCTCGCGAGCGCCGGCATCCAGGTCGTTCAGGATTCGTGTCTCATGGTTCATCACCGTGAGATGGAGACCTGATCTACCATTAGATCCGCCACATGAACCGGCCCGAGTTATTTCGGCTCGCCCGCGTCGTCGCGGCCATCTTCTTGGTCGTGAGCGGCGTTCGTCATGTGGTGCTCGCGGTCGAAGGCGATCCGAGCGTGCCGCGGCACTGGCTCTTCGTCGGAATCAATCTCGGGCTCGCGCTCCTGCTCGTGCGCTGGCCGAAAGCGGCGCTCTACGCCACCGCGTTGCTTTCGATCCAGCAGATGGCGAGCCATGGCACGGCGCTCGTTCGTTCGATCGAAGCCCCGGGTCCCGTGGACGTCGCATCGCTTGCGGTTTGTCTATTTTTCCCGGCTTTGATCGCGATCCTCGTCGTCGAGCGTCGTTCCTTGCATATTTTTCGAACGCGGCCGTCGAACGCGCCGTGAACGCGCCCGACCCGCGAGCCCTTCTTCTCGTGCTGGTCCCGTGCGGGATTCTTCCGGCGTGCGTTCACGCCCATGGCGGCGAGAGCCGCATCGCCGATCCTCCGACGACGCCGCGAATGAAACGGACCCCGATCGATTTGGCGGCGCTCAAAGTGTTTCGGAACGCGTTTGCGGTGAGCAGCGTAGGTCCCTACGAACAGCACTTCATCGCTTGGTCCTACGACGTCGAGCCAGCCTTCGAGGAGCTCGGTGTGCGGAAGGATCCCATCACCGGAAAGCTCCACATCGACGTCGACAACGGCATGTTCGGAGGGATCGGAGCGCCGCCGAATCCACCCAAGCGTCCGCCGCCGGACGTCGCTCCGTTGCAACGCGAGCTCGAAGAAGAGCTGAAAGTCAGAGCGCCGAATGCGCGTCATTGGATCGTGGAGTACGAGGGCGCGTATCGCACCGTGACTCTCCAAGAGATGATGCCGACGGTGCCGATCGGCACCTCGAGTCGAATTGGTTGGAACGGATCGGTCGTGCTCGCGGCCGACGCGACTCTCACACATGTGATCGCTTCGGCCGGTTCCGGCGATTATCAAACCGGATTCGGGATCATCGAGCTGTCCGAGCCCGAGCGATGGGTCGACTACTCGCTTCCCACGGGTGAGAACGGAGCGAAGCTGCTCATCGACTCCTATCTCGATCCGAAGCTCGAGTCGCCCGAGAAGACGGCGCTCACGGACGCGGCGCTCGAGGCCGCGCGTCGGCTCGATTCGAATCTGCCTGGACCGACGATCGCGGAAATCGCACGAAAACAAGGCGATTCATTGCTACCGCGCGGCATCGATCAAAAAATCCGCGTGCACATTGCGTTCTACGCCAGGCCGAAAGCGGGAATTCCGTTCGACCGACAGCAGCAGGTCGTCGTCCCCGTCGAGCTCGACATGACGAAGGCGGCCCATGGACCTACGACGGGTGCCCGCGACGGGATCTTGGGAGGCGTGCGTTTCCACGTCGAAGCGACGTTGACGCCGCACACGGCGATGCCGTCGCCGTCCGGCTCGGGCCCTCGGAAGTTCGACGGTACCCTTCATCTTTTGATTACCGATGGCCGTGGTCACACGTTCGATCGGTCGTACCCCGCGACCGGCGATCTACTGGTAGACGGCGATGTCGTGGCGTTGGCTGCGGGTCTGTCGATACCGGGCTCGTCGGGCCCGTCGCCGGAAATGGACGCGCTGCGCATGACATTTCCGGGACAGGGAGATTTCAGAATGATCGACATGTACATCACCGCCGCCCTCGAGTGGGATCCGCGCGAGCACTAGCCGCGCGATCCGAAGAAGCCGGCGTCACCGAACGTGAACATTCCGCCGTCGCCGCCCAGGAGCCAATAGCCGCGCCCATCGGGAGTCGCGCTTGCGCCGACGACGGCAGAATTCAGCTTCGTGTCGCCCATCGATCCGTAGAACGCCGCGTCGCCGAACGAGAACATGCCGCCGTCGGACGCAACGAGCCAGTAGCCATTCCCGCTCGCCGTCGCGATCACGCCGACGACGGGTCCATTCAGCGATTTCCCGCCCATCGATCCGTAAAATCCTGCGTCGCCGAACGCGAAGAGACCGCCGTCGGAAGCCGCGAGCCAATACCCTTTTCCGCTCGGCGTCCGAGCGATGCCGACGACGGGCGCGTTCAATCCTTTGCCGCCCATCGATCCGTAGAACGCCGCGTCGCCGAACGCGAAGAGGCCGCCGTCGGAAGCTGCGAGCCAATAGCCGCCGCCGGTGGGTGTTGCAGCGATGCCGACGATCGGCGCGTTCAGAGGTTTGCCTCCCATCGATCCGAAGAACGCAGCGTCGCCGAACGAGAAGAGACCGCCGTCGGCGCCCGCGAGCCAGTAGCCTCCACCGCTCGGCGTGGCCGCGATGCCGATGATCGGCGCGCTCAGCGCCTTTCCGCCCATCGATCCGTGGAACGCGGCGTCGCCGTACGTGAACACGCCGCCGTCGCTTCCCGCGATCCAATATCCTCGCCCGCTCGCGTCGTGCGCGACCCCCGTGTACGCAGGCGGCGCAGGCTGCGACGCGGTCGCGCCGCCTTCTTGAATGCCGTCGAAGCGAATCGCGTGGAACGTCATCCCGTTGTAGGAGACGTGGATGATCGATCCGCTGATCGACACCGACGACGTGAATTCATGCGCATACGGCGTGCTCGAGCTACAGCCGGGCTCTTCGATGAACGTCGCCACGCCAGGGCCTGCCCAATTCTTGAACAGCATCACGTGCTCGTCGTTGTTCACGGCGTCGCCCGGCTGCAGATCGGAAGCCGCGATCTCCTGCGTGACGCTCGTGTCGAACGGCGCGAAGCCGTACGTCGTGCGACCCGGCGCGGGCAGTCCCCACGCCCACGAAACGAGGCCGGAGCAATCGGATCGATACGCGTCCCAGGCCGCGTTGTCGGTGCGCTCGCACACCGCCGAGCACGAGGAATCGAAGTCGCGCGCATGATTCGCCGATTGGCAATAAAGGAGCTGAGCGCCGACCCACTGTTCGGCGCGGCCGATCGCGTCTCCGCGTGTGAGCTCGGAGGCAGCGGATTGATCGACGCCGTCTTCTGCCGGCGCCGACGACGAGGAGCAACCCGTGAGAAAACTCGCGCCGAGCACGAGGCTCGCTGCGAGACGAACGATGCGCGGACCGACGAGATGCGAGAGGATTCGGCTCATGACGTTTGCTCCCTCCGTGCGCTCTTGGGGCACGCATTCGGTATAAAGTCGAAAGAAGCACGGGCGACTTAATGCAGGATTAAGCCGGCGCGGCGCGGCTGGATCGCACGAAGACCATGAGCGCGAAAAATCACGATCGCCCGGGAAATATAGGGCCGGCGCGCGATGCGTTCGTCGGCCGCGCGCGCGAGCTTCGGGATGTCGCGTCTCTCTTCGAAGAGGGCGCGCGCCTCGTCACCCTCTTCGGACCGGGCGGCATCGGCAAGACGCGGTTCGCGAAGCGCGTTGCATCGGAGGTCGAATCGAACGGCGCGTGGCTCGTCGATTGGACGAGCGCGAAGACCGAACGCGACGCCATTCTCGCCGCCGCGCGTGCGCTCGGCGTGTCGCTCAAAAAAAGCGGAGACGCGATCGACCAGATCGGTCGCGACCTTGCTTCGAAGAAATCGGCGCTCGTCGTCCTCGACAATTGCGAGCAGATCGTGAGCGTGGCGGCGAAGCTCGTCTCCGCGTGGCTCGACAGAACGCCGGAAGCAAAATTCCTCGCGACCTCGCGCGAGACCCTGCATGTCGCGGGCGAGCGAACCTACGAGCTCGAGCCACTGCCCATCGCATCGGATGCACGGGCGCTGTTCGTCGATCGCGCGCGGCTCGTGCGACCGGAATGGAGCTCCGAAAGCGATCCGGAAATTTTGTCGCTGCTCCTCGAAAAGCTGGAAGGCATCCCGCTCGCGATCGAGCTCGCCGCGGCGAGGATGCGCGTGCTGGACGTGAAGACGCTCGCGGAACGGCTGTCGCATCGCCTCGATGCGCTGAGCGCCGGACCGCGCGGATCGCAGGATCGGCACGGCTCACTCCGAGCCGCCATCGCGTGGTCGTGGGACATGTGCGAGACCTGGGAAAAGCGCGCGCTCGCGCAGCTCTCCGTATTCGAAGGCGGATTTTCCCTCGATGCGGCGGAAGCAACTTTGTCGGTCGGCGTGCCTGCGCTCGATGTGCTGCATGCGCTCGCGGACAAATCGCTCGTGCGCGCGTACGAGCCCGAAGGATTTCCGGGCGAGCTTCGCTATCGCATGCTGGAGACGGTCCGTGAATTCGCGGCCGAGAAGCTCGCGGCGTCGGACGAGCTCGAGGCCACGCGCGCGAGACATGCGCAGCATTACTTGCGCACGGGAACCTCGTGGGAAGCCGAGACGTGGCACGGCGGCGTCGAGTCCCCTCGCCGGCTTGCGCTCGATCTCGACAATCTCCTCGGCGTCCATGCGCGCGCTCGTGCAGAAAGATCCGTCGACGCGCTGCGAGCCGCGATCGCGCTCTTTCCAATCTTCGCAGCACGCGGACCGTTCGATGCGTTCCTCGATCTGCTCGATGCGAAAAAAGACGAGCCGCTCCTCGCCCGAGCGCCGGAAGATCTTCGCGCGCGGTATCTCATCGTGCGAGGTCGCGCGCATCAAGTGACGGGGCGTCGAGCGGAGAGCGCGGCGGACTATGCCGCGGCGCTGAAAGAAGCGCGCAAGACGAGCGACGCGATTTTGACGGCGCGGACGCTCGTGTACGTCGGCACGTCGGAGCGTCTCGACGGCCGGCTCGCCGATGCGCGCGATCGGTTCGAAGCGGCGCTGCGTCTCTTCGACGAGCAAGTGCAGCCACGCGCATCGGCGATCGTGCTCAGCGCGCTCGGCGCGATCGATCTCGTCTCGCGCGATCTGCCGCGCGCGAGGCTCACGCTGCTTCGCGCGATCGATACGCTGGCGGGTCTCGGCGATCGATCGGCGCGCGCGATGGTGCAAATCGACTTCGGCCTCGTCGAGCAGGAGCTCGGCGACCTCGAGAGCGCGCGCACCGCGCTCGACGAAGCGTGGAAGGTGCATCGCGACGCAGGGAATCGGCGATTCATGGGAATCGCGGCCGGATATCGCGCCGGCGTCGAGCTCGAATCCGGAAATCGCGAGCGCGCGCTCGTGCTCTACGACGAAGCGCTCGGCTCGATCGGCGGAATCGGCGACGCGAAGCTCGAAGCGGTCTTCGGATCCGCGCGCGCGGCGATCCTCGCGAAGAACGGGCACCTCGAAGACGCCGAGCTCGGTTTCGATGCGGCAGAGAAGAGCGCGGCCCTCCAAGGGGAGCCTCGCATCGTCGCGACCGTAGCGTTGCACCGCGGACATCTCGATCTCGCGCGCGGTGATCGTGCGGCTGCCATCGGGCGGCGCGCGGCGGCTGCGGGATTGCTCGAGCAATCGGACGACGTGCGGTTCGCGCTGCGCATTTTGGATGCCGCGCTCGGGACCGCGAAAGAGGACGCGCCCACGCACGACGACGCGCTCGTGATCGCGCACGATGGTCGATGGTTCAAAGCCCCGAACGCCGCCGAACGATCGGAGCTCGGCAAACGTGAAACGCTGAAGCGCATCTTGCTCGAGCTCGCGCGACGGCGCGTCGAAACACCGGGAATTCCTGCATCGCGCGACGATCTCGTGACCGTGGGTTGGCCGGGCGAGAAGCTCGATGCGGACTCCGCGAACAATCGTTTGAGCGTGGCGCTCTCCGAGCTCCGCCGAGCAGGTCTGCGTGACGTGCTGTTGCACGTCGAGGGTGGACACATGATCGATGCGCGTGTGCCGGTCGTGCTCGATCGCGCGGCGTGCTAAAAATGTGGCGTGCGCATTCTGCTCGTCGAGGACAGCCCTCGCGTCTCCGAGTCGATTGGCGCCGCGCTTCGTTCGCGCGGCTGGTCGGTCACGTCCGCAGATACGGCGGCGCGCGCATCGGCCCTCATCGGCGAGCAGAGCTTCGACGTCGCCGTGGTCGACGTCGGATTGCCCGATCGCTCCGGCCTCGAGTGGTGCGTCGAGCAACGCCGCGCCGGCACCGACACTCCGATCCTTTTTCTCACCGCGCGCACGCACGTGAAAGATCGCGTGGCTGGGCTCGAAGCCGGCGCCGACGACTATCGCGCAAAACCGAACGCTATGGACGAGCTCGTCGCCCGCGTGATCGCGCTTTCGCGCCGCGCGCCACGTTGGACGGGCGCGTCTCGCAGCTACGGCAAGCTCGCGATCGATCGCGACCGACGTACGATTTCGTTCGACGGCAATCCACTCACGTTCACCCCGCGCGAGCTCGACGTCGTCATCGCGATCGCGTGGCGCGAGGGCCGTGTGATCTCGCGCGACGAGCTCCTCGAATCGGTGTGGGGCGAGGTCACCGAACGCGCCGCAAAAAGCCTCGAAGTGCTCCTCGTGCGCATTCGCCGCAAGCTTGCCGCCCACGACCTCGACGCGATTCGAACCGCACGCAACTTGGGATACGCATGGGCGCTCGAAGCCTCCAAGCTCGACTGACGATCCGCATCTTCGTGTGGGCGGGAATCGTCCTCACCGTCGTCGCCGTCGCCGCCGTCGTCGTCACCGATCGCTTGCTCGCGGACGGCGACACGCAAGCCGCCATGACGGGCGCCAAGGCCTCCCTCGATGCGGTCACACGCGAGCTCGCGGAAGGCGATCCGATCGCCACGGCGGAGTCCGAGGTCGCGGCGGAGGCACGCGCATCGGGCTTGCATCTGGAATTCACGCCGCGCGGTGATTCGGCTGCAAAAACCAGCGTGGCGCCGGGAACGTGCATCGACGTCGCCGACGATGGCGGTCACGCGTGGCGTGCGTGCGCCGCGGCCGATGCCGACCGAATCGCGACTGCCGAGGTCGCCGTCGGAGCGCATCGCGATGCCGTTCGATCGCTCGCGCGAGGAATGGCGCTCGTCTTGGTGGCGGCGTTCGCGTTTCTCTTCCTCGCGCTCCGTCGCTCGATCCGCGCGCCGATCGACGAGCTCGGCGCGCTCGTGAAATGGAGCGAGGCCGTCGTCGAAGAAGAAGCGCCGCGCGCGCTGCCCGAAGCGCACACCGACGAGATCGAGAAATTGGAGCGCTCGTTCGACGCGCTCGTAAAGCGTCTTTTTCGCGCGCTCGAACGCGAGCGAGCAAGCAGCGCGCACATCGCGCACGAATTGCGGACGCCGCTCACGTCGATCGTCGCCGATCTCGATCAGCTGCAAACGACCGCGCCCGACGCGCGAGCCATCGTCGATCGCGTCCGCGCCGACGTGCTGCGGCTCGCCGAGGTCATCGACGCCGTGCTACACCTCTCGTCGACCGAGCAACGCATCGAAGGAGCGCTCGTCAACGTCGCCGACGTCGTGCGCGAGGTCGCGCCGACCGGCTCCGAGCTCACCGCGCCCGACGAAGCGCTCGTTCGAGGAGACGAGCGGCTCCTCACGCTCGCATTGAAAAATATTTTGCGAAACGCAGACGCCTACGGGAGCGGCGCCGACAAACTGGCGGTATCGCGACATGGCGATCTCGTGGAGATCAGCGTGTCGGATCGCGGACGCGGCGTGCCCGATGCCGTGCGCGAAAAAATGTTCGAGCGCTATTGGCGCGGCGAAGCCGACGGCAGCGGCAGCGGGCTCGGGCTCGCGCTCGTTCGCGCCGTGGCCGAGCGTCACGGCGGCTTCGCGAGCGCCAAACCCGCGCCGAACGGTGGGCTCGCGGTGGCGATCTCGGTTCCGCTCGTGACGTGGAGCGACCATTAGGAAACCGTTAGGAATGGAGGCGTAGGGTTCGCGGAGTGCGAGCTCTCGTCGCCATTTGTATTTTCTCGGTCGGTGCGTCCGCATCGCGAAGCGCCGCGGCCGACGCGCGGGAGCTCGTCGTGTCGTACGGCGATGCGCTCGACGCTGCGCGGAGAGCAGCGCCGGACCTCGTGATTGCACGCGCCCAAGAAGGCGTGGCGAAAGCAGAGATCGGCATCGCGGGCACGTATCCGAATCCGAGCATTGCCGCGGGCACGAATACGCAGACGGCGCGGCTCTCGGGAACCTTGTCGGTGCCGCTCATCGTGCTCGGACAACGTGGGGCCGCGATCGACGCTGCGCGCGCCGATCAAGCGACGGTCATGCTCGACACGCGCGTCGCGTGGAACGACGTGCGTCAGGCGACGGCGCACGCCTTCGTGGGGCTCTGGCTTGCGCAACAAGTGTCGCTCGCGCGGCGTGAATCCGACGCGATTCAAACCGGTCTCGAGTCCGCGGTGAAGCAGCGCGTCGAGGTCGGGTCGGCTCCGGAGCTCGACGCGCTTCGCGTGCACGCCG